>JALHNR010000114.1 GCA_022843525.1 Methylocystis sp.
GCGCTCGTCCCGCGATAAAGCCGTTCTCATCGCATGTCGCAATGATGAGAGGCTCCTCGCCTCACGCCGCCATGCGCGAGGCCGAACCCGTTTCACGAAAGATTGTTCTCTTTACGAATCCTGATGGGAACCAGGAAACCTGCGGGGAACCCGAACATGCGCCGCGAGCAAGGCCGCGAGTTGCGATTGGCGGCTGACGCCGGTTTTTGCGAAGACTGTCTTGAGCTGATAGCGCACCGTTTCACGCGATGTTCCATCGCGATGGGCTATCTGGTCAGGAGTCAAGCCTTCGGCCACGCCGCTCGCCACTCGCGCCTCGGCCGCGGTTAAATCGAACAGCCCCCTGACAAGCGCAATGTCGGGCGTCGAGGGAGCCGCCACCGGGGTGAACGCGAGTACGCCAAAACCGCCTTCAAAAATATCGCGCGACCGGCCCGTAGCGGGAATCAGATGAACCACGACGGGATTTTCGGTCGCCGGCCTAGACGGAAATGAGCGAACAGTTGTCGCCGCAGAGTTGGAAATGTCTGCAATCGCACGCGATAGCAGTGCATTGGCCGACGGGTCGACGAGCGCAATACGGTCTCTTGGCAACCACGCGAGATGTGAGTTCAATGCCTCGAGAAGCAAGTTGGTCGCCAGCACTTTTCCTCGCGAATCGAGAACGGCGGCCGGTATCCCGATCGTGGCGAGCGCGTCGGCGACCGCTCGCAGCCGCTCCAGCCGCCAACGAGCCGCGAGCATCCCGGCGCGGGCAAGATGGGGACGCAGCGCGTCAAGACGCCTGATGTCTTCAGCGCTGAACTGAGGAAGACCAACACGGCGAACAATTTGGACGACCACCAGGTCGCCGGTCGGCGCCTTGATCGCCGTAGCCGTGCTGTGATGCAGTCCCGCAGGCTTTAGGCACTCGGCCACCATCGGATCCGCGAGATACTCTTCCTCGGAGAACGCCTGGTGATCGGCGACAAATCCAGCCCGGTCGGCCGCCAAGAGGCGCGCAGTCGCTTGCGTCCGCGTCACTGCTTCCGACGCCACAAATGCGCCCGCGGCCTCCATTCCGACGGAATAACGCCAACCAAACCAGGCATCGCCATTGCCGGCGGCTATAAAACCGCCTGCAGCATCAACTAAGCGAGCAAGGTCATACATCACCTCTGGCCAAAGGTCGGGGCTGGCGGCGGCGCCATAAATATCGTCAATGAGACGTTCAACATTCATTGTGAAAATGTCTTTGAAGGGAAAGCTATTTTACAGCGCGCCTGTGATCGCACTGCGAACACTCGATATTAGAGCAGTATAATAAGTTTTCAACGCGACAGTCCAGGAAGAGCGGCGCGGGCAAGTAGCGCCGACGCATGCGCGATTGAATAAAACTCTAAAGATGCTCCGTCCGGCGCCGCGGCGTTACTCAAACGCCCTTGGCGCGCAGGAAGGCCAGCGCCCTTTCCCAGGCGTCGCTGGCGGCGTCCGGCCGATAGCTGTCACGATAATCTGCGAAGAACGCATGCGGCGCATCGGCATAGACGATGATCTCGGCAGGCGCCTGCGCCTTCTTCAGGCGCTCTCGCATGGTCTCGATGAGTTCGGCGGGAATGCTCGGATCGGCGCCGCCGTACAGGCCCAGCGTCGGCGTTTTCAGCTCCCCCGCGATGTCGATCGGCCAGCGTGGCTGCGCCGGCGTATGCGGCCCATCAAGCCGCCCGTACCACGGAATGCAGGCGAGGAGTTGCGGATTGTGCGAGGCATAGAGCCAGGCGATGCGCCCGCCCCAGCAGAATCCGGTGATCGCCGCGCGTTTGGCGTCGCCGCCTTTCGTCGCGGCGCAAGCGAGCGCCTGATCGAATATCTCCATCGTCTCGGCGTCGGGGACCTTGGCGACGATGGCGCGAATGGCCTCTATGTCCGGCGCGTCTTGCGGGTCCCCGTAGCGAATGAGGAAGTCGGGCGCGATGGCGAGAAACCCGAGCTTGGCGAATCGCCGCACGATGTCGCGGATATGTTCGTGCAGGCCAAAGATTTCCTGCGCCACGAGAATGATCGGGAAATTGGCCCCCGCCAATGGCCGGGCGAGATAGGCTGGCGCGCCGCCGGCGAGCGTCGTCATGCCGACCTCAAGTCCCGCCGCGTCCGTGGCGATGGCGCTGGGCGCGGGCGCGCCCGCTGCGTGGGCGAACCGGGCGGGGTTGTTCACAGGCGAGGTCACGAGGCCTCCTACCAAGCTGACGTCGAGGATTAGCTATGAAGAGGACCCGCTTTGTCCAGCGGGCCAAATCTACGCCGTCCGGCTTTCACAAGTTCTGACCGCCGGGAGGCCCTGCGGGAACGTAAAAATCTCGCGCGCCAATATTGCGCCGCAACCTCGACTTCTCTTTGCGCGCAAAACCTCGTATATCGCCGCACCGTCATCGGCGGACCCACGCCGAAGGAGAGAGGAAGCCTTGGTCGCCCTCGTTCTCGCCCCGGGCAAGCGCCCTCTTTCGAGAATGTCGATAAAAGGCGCGGCGGCTCCTATCAAAGGAAACCTCCCATGATGCAGCGATCCGACGCCGGTCCCGCCTCCGGCGGCGATGGGACGCAAGCTCATGCGCAACTCGGAGACGAGCGCGCCAAGGGCGGGCTCGCCGGCCTCATCATCGGATCGATCGGCGTCGTCTATGGCGACATCGGCACGAGCCCGCTATACGCCCTGCGCGAGTCGCTCGCCCATCAGGTGGAGCATGACGCGCTGACGGAGGAGTCCGTCATCGGCGCCATCTCGCTGCTTATTTTTGCACTGATTTTCACGGTGACGATCAAATACGTCATCTTCGTCATGCGCGCCGACAATCGCGGCGAAGGCGGCATCCTTTCGCTGATGGCCTTGGCGCAGACCGCCATGGGACGTCGCACGAAAGTCGCTTTCATGCTCGGCGTCGGCGGCGCGGCGCTCTTCGCCGGCGAGGCGATTATCACGCCGGCGATCTCGGTGATGTCGGCGATTGAAGGCCTGGAGCTTGTCACTAACCGCTTCAGCGAATTCGTTCTGCCGATCACTATCTTCATTCTCGTCACGCTATTCTGGGTGCAAAGTCACGGAACGGCGCGTGTGGCGGCTTTTTTTGGGCCGATCATGATCGTCTTTTTTCTGACCATTGGCATTTTGGGCGCGATGCATATTCCCGAAGCGCCGCAGGTGCTGCGCAGTTTCGATCCGCGGCAAGGCATCGCCTTTCTCGTGACCCACGGCTGGCTCGGCTTCGCCGTCCTCGGCTCGGTTTTCCTCGCGGTCACCGGCGTCGAGGCGCTTTACGCCGACATGGGTCATTTCGGTCGCGGGCCGATCCGTACGGCCTGGCTCGGATTCGTGTTGCCGGCGCTGCTGCTCAACTATCTTGGTCAGGGCGCGCTCGTATTGTCGCGCCCCGAAGCCGTCGGCAATCCGTTCTTCCTGCTCGCGCCGGACTGGGGGCTTTTGCCGCTTGTCGTCCTTTCGACGCTGGCCACGACAATCGCCGCGCAAGCGGTGATCACCGGCGCGTTCTCGCTGGCGCGGCAAGCGATTCAGCTTGGCCTCATTCCCCGGTTGGAGGTGACGCATACCTCGGCGTCGCAGGAGGGCCAGATCTATATCGGCCGCATCAACCGGCTGCTGCTCATCGGCGTGCTGCTGCTCGTCATCGCTTTCAAGAGCTCGTCGGCGCTTGCCTCCGCCTATGGCATCGCGGTCACCGGCACCATGGTGCTTTCGACGTCGCTGCTGTTCATCGTCGCCTGGCGCAAATGGGGCTGGCCGCTGTTCGCGGCGATCCTCTTCGCCGCTTCTTTCCTGGTCGTCGAATTCGCTTTTCTCACCGCCAATCTAATGAAGGTCAAAGATGGCGGCTGGGTGCCGCTCGCGCTCGGCGGCTGCGTCATGATCATCATGTGGACCTGGACGCGCGGCACCCGTCTTCTCGCCGAGAAAACCCATCGCGACTCCATTCCAATGATGGAGCTCATCGCGATGCTGCAGAAGTCGAAGCCGACGCGCGTGCCCGGCACGGCGGTCTTTCTGACGAGCGATCCGGCTGTCGCGCCGACCGCGCTGATGCACAATCTCAAGCACAACAAAGTTCTGCACGAACGCGTGCTGGTGATCTGCGTGAGAACGGAGGACCGGCCCCGCGTCGCGCCGGGCAAGCGCTTTGAAATTGAGAAGCTCTCCGACGACTTCTACCGCTCAACGCTGCATTACGGCTTCATGGAAAGCCCACGCGTTCCTGCCGCGCTCGCCGCCATGCGCAAGGCCGGGTTCAAATACGACATCATGACCACGAGCTTCTTCCTGGGGCGGCGCTCGATCAAGGAAAGCCCCTCCTCCGAAATGCCCGTCTGGCAGGACAAGCTCTATGTCGCGCTCACCCGCCAGGCCGCCAACGCCACGGACTTCTTCTCAATCCCGTCCGACCGCGTCGTCGAACTGGGCGCGCAAGTGACGATTTAGCGCGCGCGAAAACAGTGGACGGGACGGGACCCAGGCACTAAGCAACGGCGGCCCGCGTGGCTCGCCTGAGAGCCGAAAAGGTCCGGCGGCGCCCGGTCGAGAGGGCTTTTTGAAGAATTCGCCGGCTTACGAAGGACGTCTGTCGCTTATGCCCACCCGCATCGATGATCGCTTCGCCGCCCTCAAAAAGGAAGGGCGCGCCGCCCTCGTGACCTTTGTGATGGCGGGCGACCCGGATCTCGCGACCTCGCTCGACATATTGCGCGGCCTGCCCGGCGCCGGGGCGGACGTCATCGAGGTCGGCATGCCTTTTACCGATCCGATGGCGGATGGGCCGGCGATCCAGGCGGCGGGCCTGCGCGCGCTCAAGGCGGGGACCACGCTCAAAAAGACCTTAAAGCTCGTCGCCGACTTTCGCGCCGGAGACGACGCCACCCCCATCGTGCTGATGGGCTACTACAATCCGATTTATGTTTATGGCGTCGACGCCTTCCTGCGCGACGCCCGGAAGGCCGGTGTCGATGGCCTGATCGTCGTGGACCTGCCGCCGGAGGAAGATTCGGAACTCTGCACCCCCGCGCGTGAGGCCGGGCTGAACTTCATCCGCCTCGCAACGCCGACGACCGATGACAAGCGGCTTCCCAAGGTGCTCGAAAATACAAGCGGCTTCGTCTACTATGTGTCGCTTACCGGCATCACCGGCGCGGCGCTTGCCGACTACGCTGGCGTCAGTCAGGCTGTTGCGCGCATCAAGCGGCACACGGCGCTGCCGATCGCCGTCGGATTCGGCGTCAAAAATGCGGAGAACGCCGCCGAACTCGCCCGGAACGCCGATGGCGTGGTCGTCGGCACGGCGCTGGTCCAAGCGCTCAAGGCCTCGCTCGACGCGGAGGGCCGCGCCGGACCGTCAAGCGTTGGCGCTGTAACAGGGCTCGTCGCGTCCATCGCCGAAGGCGTGCGCGACGCTCGTCCTAAGGGCGGCGTGTTGAGTTGGCTGACGAGGCTCGTGTCATGAATTGGTATTCGAACGTCGTCCCGCCGAAGATCAAGGCGCTGATCAAACGCGAAGCGCCGGAAAATCTCTGGGTGAAATGCCCCGATAGCGGACAGCTCGTCTTCCACAAGGACATCGAGGCCAATCTCTATGTCGTGCCCGGCTCGGGCTACCACATGCGCTGTCCGGTCGAGACGCGGCTCGCCAGCCTTTTCGACGACGCCGAATGCGAGCTGATTCCGACGCCAGAAGCGCCTTTGGATCCGCTCAAGTTTCGGGACATCAAGCGTTACGTCGACAAGCTGAAAGAATATCGGGTCAAAACCGGCATGGCGGACGCCGTGACGGTCGCCTTCGGCAATCTCCAGGGTTCGCCGGTCACCGTCGCCATTCAGGATTTCGAATTCCTGGGCGGCTCGCTCGGCATGGCGGCCGGCGAGGCGATCATCGCCGGCTGCGAATACGCGCTCGCCAAGCGCACGCCTTTTGTGATCTTCACAGCGTCAGGCGGCGCGCGCATGCAGGAGGGCATGTTCTCGCTCATGCAGATGCCGCGCACGACCATCGCCGTGCAGCGCCTGCGCGAGGCGCGCCTGCCTTATATCGTCGTGCTGACCAATCCGACGACGGGCGGCGTCACCGCGTCCTACGCCATGCTCGGCGACGTGCAGATCGCCGAGCCCGGCGCGATCATCGGCTTCGCCGGCGCCCGCGTCATCGAGCAGACGATCCGCGAGAAGCTGCCCGAAGGCTTCCAGCGCGCCGAATATCTGCGCGATCACGGCATGGTCGATATGGTGGTGCCGCGTCAGGAGTTGCGCGAGACGCTCGCGCGCCTGTGCGGTCTCCTGACCAAGTCGCCGCCGCGACGCGCCGCCGCCTGACATCGCGAGGCGCAGCCGCAATGGATCAGCACGACGCGATCCTGTCGCGACTCCTCACGCTCCATCCCAAGAGGATCGATCTGTCGCTGGGGCGCACAGAGCGGCTGCTCGCTGCGCTCGGCCGACCGGAACTCAGACTGCCGCCCATCATTCACGTCGCCGGCACCAACGGCAAAGGCTCGACGATCGCCTTTCTGCGCGCCATGCTCGAAGCCGCCGGCAAGCGCGTGCATGTCTACACGTCCCCTCACCTCCTGCGCTTCAACGAGCGGATTCGTCTTGGCGCCGAGGGCGGCGGAACGCTTGTCGACGACGAGCGTCTCAAGACGGCGCTCGAACGTTGCGAACAGGCGAATGCGGGGCAGCCGATCACCTTCTTCGAGATTACGACGGCGGCGGCCTTTTTACTCTTCGCCGAAGCGCCGGCCGACTGGCTGCTGCTCGAGACGGGCCTCGGCGGGCGCTATGACGCGACCAATGTCGTCTCGCAGCCCAAATGCGCCGTCATCACCTCGATCTCCCTCGACCATCTCGAGTTCCTTGGCGATACGGTCGAAAAGATCGCCTATGAGAAGGCCGGAATATTGAAGAAGGGCGCCCCGGCCGTGATCGGCTTCCAGTCGGAAACCGTGGCGCGAACGCTGGAGCGAGAAGCGCGACGCGTCGGCGCGTCGGCGATCGTCGCCGGCCGGGACTTCCACATCTCCAACGAGAACGGGCGCCTGGTTTATGAGGACGAGCGTGGTTTGCTCGATCTGCCGCTGCCGCGGCTCGCCGGACGCCACCAGCATGAAAACGCCGCCGGCGCGATCGCCGCCCTGCGCGCCGTCGCCCCGGAGATTCCGGCTGCGGCGATCGAAGCGGGGCTGACGCGCGCCGAATGGCCGGCGCGGCTGCAGCGGCTCACACGCGGGCGCATCGTCGATCTCGCGCCGCCCGGCGCCGAGGTGTGGCTCGACGGCGGCCATAATGAGGATGGCGGCCGCGTTCTGGCCGAGGCGATGGCCGAGTTCCACGACAAGGCGCCGCGACCGTTGGCGCTGATCTGCGGGGCGCAAACGACCAAGGACATTCGCGCGCTGCTCAAGCATTTCGTCGGACTGGCGCGCGAGGTCGTCGCGGTGCCGGTCGAGGGCGAGCATAAGAGCTGGCCGCCCGAGGACGTCGCGAGCCTCGCCAGGGCCGAGGGGATGCCCGGCGCCGCAGCGGGCGGCGTCGAGGAAGCGCTCGCGCTCCTTTCGACGCGCAGCTTCGACGCGCCGCCGCGCGTGCTCATCGCCGGTTCGCTTTATCTCGCCGCCTCGGTGCTGGCGGCCAACGGCTCGCTGGTGGAATAGAGACGTGCTCGCCGCCGCCGCTGCGCCAAATGTCCCCAGCCCCTCACCTCACCTCTCCCCGCAAGCGGGGAGAGGTGATAACCCGCTCGCGGGGATAAGGTGAGATGAGGGCCCTGCGTCGTCGAGCACGCGTCGGGAGCGCAACGCGACGCCGCACCCTGACTGGACTATAAGGGACACGTCCATAGGGCTGTTTTCCCCAACTGGAGCCAAGAACTCATGACCCTGATGTTGGCGAGCGTTCTCTCCCGCGAAGAGGCGGAGATCGCCCTCGCGCGCGGCGCCGACATCATCGACTGCAAGGCGCCCTCGCGCGGCGCGCTGGGCGCCCTCCCCCTGGACACCGTCGCTGATATTGTCGCCTTCGTCGACGGCCGCCGGCCGGTCAGCGCCGTCGTCGAGCTGCCGCACGACGTCGCGCATGCGCTGCGCGACTTTGAAGAGGTCGTCGCGGCAGGCGTCGATTATGTGAAATTCGCCCTGCCGGCGACGCCCGACGCCGTCGAGATCATCGAGGCGCTGGCGCCGCTGACCGCAAAAACACGGCTCGTGGCCGTCCTCTTCGCCGATCTCGGCCCCGAGTTCGACACCCTTGAGCCGCTGGCCGGCGCCGGCTTTCATGGCGCGATGCTGGATACGGCGCATAAGGGCAAGGGCCGACTGCTCGACTATATGAGCGTCGGCGCGCTGTCCGAATTCGTGGCGCGCTGCCGCGCGCTCGGGCTCGCCTCCGGGCTCGCCGGCGCATTGGAGTCACCGGACGTGCCGCGCCTGCTTGTCACCGGCGCCGACGTGCTTGGCTTTCGCGGCGCGCTCTGCGCGCGTGGCGAGCGCCGCGCCGCCATCGACGCCCACGCCACGACGCTGATTCGCGATCTGATTCCATCGACCCGAGGCGCGCACGCCGATTTTTTCGCCCATTTGTCGTTCCTCGGCCGCGGCTATATCGAGCCCGCGGGGGCGAACGACACCGATTGCGTGTTTCTCAAGGATTATGTCGCGCCCGTCGAGATCGGCGCCTACGCCCATGAACATGGCCATACGCAGCGTGTGCGTTTCAACGTCGAAGCAGAAGTGACCCGCATCAACGGCTCCGACGACATGCGCTCGATCTTCTCCTATGACGTGATCATGGACGCGATCAAAATGATCCTCGCCGGCGGCCATATCGAGCTGGTCGAAACGATCGCCGAGCGCCTCGCCGAAAGCGTGCTGCTGCATGAACGCGTGCGCACCGTCACCGTCCAGGTCGAAAAGCTGGATGTCGCGCCAGGCGCCGTCGGCGTAAAGATCCGCCGCGCGCGCGCCCATGAGGACGCGCGTCGCCTGCAGCCGGCGCCGATGCGCATCGATGCCGTCAAGTAACGCGCCCCTCGTCGTCAAACTCGGCGGAAGCCTGCATGCTTCCCCGGCGCTCGCCGATTGGCTTGCAGCGCTGAAGCGCTATCCCCGGCCGCTGACGATCGTTCCCGGCGGCGGACCCTTCGCCGACGCCGTGCGCGCCGCACAGCCGACAATGCGCTACGACGATGCGACCGCACACGCCATGGCGGTTCTGGCGATGGAGCAATATGCGCTGGCGCTCGCGAACCGTGACGATTCGCTGGAGCTCGCGGCCTCTCGTGACGAGATCGCAGCGGCGCAGGCGCGAGGACGAATCGCGCTTTGGCGGCCGAACGCAACGGTCGCCGCCGCCGATGACATTGCGCCGTCCTGGGACGTCACCTCCGACAGTCTCGCGGCCTGGCTTGCCAAAAAAATGGGCGCTTGCGCGCTCGCGCTTATCAAGAGCGTCGATGTCGGCGATGGCGCCTCACTGAGCGAGATTGTGCGCAAGGGCGTTGTCGATCCCGCGCTTCCGGATTATCTCGAGGACACACCGCTCTTCCTCGCCGGCCCCTCGTCTCTCCCGCACGCCGCCGCGCTTCTTGCCGATGGCGTCCCGCCGGGCGCAGCCATCGAAATTTTTCCAACGCGGAAGTTCGCCTGATGACAAAAAAGAAAGTAGTCACGCCGCGCTGGGGTTGGGCGCTCACCGGATCTGGGCATTTCTTCACCGAATGTCTCGAGATGATCCGCTCGCTCGATCACGTCGATCTTTTCGTCAGCAAGGCGGCGGCGGAAGTCGTGCGCATGTATAAGCACGATCTCGATCTGCCTGACACGGTTCGCATCTTTAAGGACACCACCGCGAGCGCCGCGCCGGTCGGAAATTTCTACTACAATTTTTATCACACGCTGGTGCTCGCGCCCGCGACGTCGAACACCGTCGCGAAATGCGTCGCTGGCATTTCCGACAATCTTGCGACGAATGTCTTCGCGCAGGCCGGCAAATGCCGCGTGCCGACGATCGTCTTCGCCTGCGACACCGCGCCCGAACTCGAGACGCGCGCGCCCAAGGGCATGGTGATGGTCTATCCGCGCCGCATCGATTTGCAGAATACCGACGCGCTCAAATCCTTCGAAGCGACGCAGGTCGTCGAAAGCCTCGCGGCGCTGCAGGAGGCGGTGGAGCGCCGCCGCCGCGAAGTCGAGCCGCAACCTTAACGAAAGCTCCGCATGAGCGAGCGCCTGCTGTTCCTCACCGGCCATCTTGCACTGCCGCGATTGGAGCGCTTGGTCGCGAGCTTCGGCGAAGCGGCGCAGGAGTGGCGTATCCACGACATTGGCGTGAAGGTCGCGGCGCTGATGACCCAGGAGATCATTCATCGTCGCCTGCCGCGACCCGTGCAGGCTGACCGTGTCATTTTGCCGGGGCGCTGTCGCGCCGATCTCGCCGTTCTGACCGAGGATTTCGGCGTCGTCTTTGAACGCGGGCCAGAGGAGATCGCCGATCTTCCCGCCTATCTGGGGCGCGGCGGCGCCGCGCCGGATCTCTCGCGCTACGACATGCAGATTTTCGCCGAGATCGTCGACGCATCAAAGATGAGCGTCGCGGATATTTCGATCAAGGCGCGCGAACTCGCCGCCGCCGGCGCCGATGTCATCGATCTCGGCTGCCTGCCGGATACGCCTTTCGATCATCTTGAGGAAACGATCGCGGCGCTCAAGGTCCATGGGCTGAAGGTGAGCGTCGACTCGGCCAACGTCGCCGAGCTTGAACGCGCGGCGAAGGCCGGCGTCGATCACCTCTTGAGTCTGGACGAAGAAACGCTATCGATCCTTCCCGACAATTCGCCCATTATTCCAATTCTGACGCCGCGGCCGCACGGCGATCTCGACTCGCTGCAGCGCGCCGCACGCCGCGCGCGCGAGCGCGGAATCAGCGCCATTCTCGATCCGATTCTCGATCCGATTCACTTCGGCCTCGCCGCCTCGATCGCTCGCTACGTCGAACTGC
>JALHNR010000115.1 GCA_022843525.1 Methylocystis sp.
CACGCGCAGGATATCTTCGTTGATGCTCTGCTGGCGCTGCATCTCCGCGAGCGCCGCCGGCGGCGCGTCGATGTTCATCAAGGTGAAATGCGCCTTGCGGTTCTTGTTGATCCGATAGGCGAGCGACTTGACGCCCCAATATTCGGTCTTGCCGACCGTGCCGCCGAGCGACGCGATGACGTTTTTGAACTGCGCGGTCAGAGCCTCCACCTGCTGGGGAGAAACGTCCTGACGCGCGAGATAGACATGCTCGTAAAGAGGCATGGATTTTCGCCTTTCCGTTGCCGCGAGCCGCTCCGGCGCCAAGCCCTTCGAGCGATTCTTGGGGACCTGCCCCGGAAAGGCTCGAGAAGGAAAGTTCGAAGGCGGAGGCACGGGAAGACGGGCGTTAAAACCCTCGCTCGTTTTTCCGCATATTCTGGTTCGAAAACCGCTCGCAGTTTTCGGGAATATGCGCTCGAGCGCTTCCGTTCAGCCCCCGGCCGGGAACGTCGCGATCGGCGGTTTATACGCGGCTTTAAGCAGGATGCAAGAGCACAAGGCCTCGCGGCTTGCCGCAGGCCGGCTCGGCCAGTATGGTCGCGCCGTCAAGCCGCCGCCAGGAGAGACGAGATGACGCGGAAAATCCGAGTGTTCGCGCTGCTGGCGGCCCTCTCCGCGCTGCTCTCCGCCTGCGACAAATGCGGCGGCTTCCAGGAAATCCGCGTTCCGGGCCAGCCGCACGCCTGCCGGGACGGCGTGGCGCGCTGACGCCTTCCCAGCCGGCGCAAGCCGTTTGATGTTAAAGTGTCGTCCTGACGATTAGGCGCGCCGGAGTCGCCGTTTGCCCAACGCCAGCACCTTCCTCGACATGAAGCGCCGAGGCGCGAAGATCGTGGTCGTCACCGCCTATGACGCGCCGACCGCGCGCATCGAGGCGGAGGCCGGCGTCGACATTATCCTCGTCGGCGACAGCGTCGGGGTGAATGTTCTGGGCTATGCGCATGAGCGCGAGGTGACGCTCGCCGATATGGCGCATCACATCGCGGCGGTGCGGCGCGGCGCGCCCGATATCTACATCATCGGCGATTTGCCCTATGCGACCTATGACACGCCCCAGCAGGCGATCGAAAGTTCGCGGCTACTGCGCGAATCTGGCGCCGATTGCGTGAAATTCGAAGGCGCGCAGCTCGAAATCATGCGCGCCTTGACGGCGGCCGGCTTCGACGTGTGCTCGCATCTGGGCCTCGAATCGCAGCATCACGACGTGAAGCGGCGCCAGGGCAAGACGGCGGAGGCCGCGGCGAAACTTTATGACGACGCGTTGGCGCTCGACGCCGCCGGGCAGAAATTCGTGGTGCTGGAGCTCGTGCCGCAGGAGCTCGCGGCGCGGATCACGCAAGCGATCGGCGCGCCGACGATCGGCATCGGCGCCGGCGCGGCGACGGACGGACAGGTGCTCGTCGTCAACGATCTTGCCGGGATCACCGCGCGTGAATTCAAGCACAACCGCCGCTACGGCGCGGTTGGCGCGGCGCTGCGCGAGGCGGTCGAGGCCTATGCGCGCGACGTTCGCGCCGGGCTCTTTCCGGCGGAGGCGCACGCCTTTTATATGGCCGACGACGAACGCTCCGCCTTCGAGCGCGCGGCGGGTCTTAAGCCGCTCCGATGACCACGGGCGGCCCGCCGGCGAGACGCCGGCGCCACATGTCTTCGAATAGCGATTCCAGCGCGCGCGTGTAGGCGTAGACGTCGAAGAGCGCCGTGGTCAGGCGATTGGCGGCGAGCTTGGCCCGCAGTTCGGCGCAACGAACGGGATCGCCCGCCAAGACCAGCGCGATCTCCAGATATTCGTCAAAATCCGCCGCGATCAACTCCGGCAATCCGATCGCATGCAACAGGCTTCCGGCCACGCGCGAAGGAAAGGTGTCCCCGGCGCAGGTCACGATCGGCACGCCCGCCCACAGCGCGTCGCTCGCCGTCGTATGCGATCCGAAGGGCGCCGTGTCGAGCGCGAGATCGGCGAGCTGCAGGCGCGCCAGATGTTCGGCCTGCGGCAAATGCGGCGCGAAGATCATCCGCGCGGCGTCAATTCCACGTCGGCGCATTTCATTGCGCAGATTGCCTTCCGCCAGCATCGCCGCCGAAAGCCACAGCACCGCGCCCGGCGTCGCCTCGAGCAGTCGCGCCCAAAGATCGAAGATGAAAGGCGTGAGCTTATAGGCCTGATTGAAGCAGCAATAGACGAAGCCTTCCGCCGGCAGACCGGCGGCCGCCCGTGAGGGCGGCGCGCGCAGCGGCGTCCCGCGCCCGTGCGGCTGATAGGCGTGCGGCAGATAGGCGAAGGCTTCCGAATAGGCCGACGCCGACGACGGCGGCGTGACATAGCGATCGGTCACGATGTAATCGCACACGCCCGTCCCGAGCGTGCCGGGATAGCCAAGATAATTGACCTGAACGGGCGCGGGCCGCAGCATCATCACGCTGGTGCGCGCGCCATGGGTGAAGCCCTTGAGGTCGATCAGAATATCGACGCCATCCGCATTGATGAGGCGCGCGGCCTCAGCATCGGTCAATTGCGAAATGTCGGCGAAAGCGTCGAAGGCGGCCCGCAGCCGCGTCCGCATCGCCCCCTCGACGCCGCAATAGCTGTAAGCGCGAATCTCGAAGCGGGCGCGATCATGCGCCTCCAGCGTCTCGACGAGAAGATGCGCGGTCGCGTGCTCGTGGAAGTCGTTTGACAGATAACCGACGCGGATCCTGCTGCGGGTGGAGAGGTCGAAGCGCATCGCCAGGCTGGCGCGCAGCGGCCCGGCCGCCAAAAGCCGCGCGGCGGTCCAGCTCTCGGAACAGGCGCGCTGTTCGCCGGCGGTGATGCCAGGCTCCGACAGCAGGAGGAAGGGGGGCGTCGCCGGGCCGTCCGCCATGGCCAGCGCCGCGCGAATTTGCGGCGCGGCGGTGTCGAAATCGTCCCATTCGCACATGGCGCGGCTGCGAGATATGGATTTCATGGCGCCCTTTCGCGAGGGGCCAATCCGCACATTAGCCGGCCTTTGTGCGCGAAGCGATTTCCATGCCGCCCGCCGATCGTCATCTGGCGAGTTGCCAGGACCGCCGCCGCCGCTAGAAGATGTTCTTTTGCCGCGCCGCCATCTGGGCGGGCGGTCCGCAACAAGGCTCATCATGACGTCAGCCACGATCTCGAGAGAAGCGCCGGTCGGACTCCTCCTCGTCAATCTCGGCACGCCTGATGCGCCCGATGTCACGGCGGTGCGGCGCTACCTGGCGGAGTTTCTGTCCGACCGCAGGGTCGTCGACCTCCCGCGCGCGCTATGGCTGCCAATCCTCTACGGCGTCGTGCTCAACACCCGGCCCGCGCGCTCGGCCAAGCTCTATGAGTCGATCTGGAACGCCGACACCGGCGAGGGTCCGCTAAAGACCTTCACCCGCCTGCAAGCCGAGAAGCTGCAGGCGCGGATTGGCGCTTCGAACCTCATCATCGACTACGCGCTACGCTACGGCGCGCCCTCGATCGCGACGCAGATCGAATCGCTGATCGTAAAAGGCTGCGAGCGGATCGCGGTGCTGCCGCTCTACCCGCAATATGCGTCATCGACCACGGGCTCCGCCGCCGACGCCGCTTTCGACGCGCTGCGCGAGATGCGCAAGCAGCCGGCGCTCCGCATCGGCGCGCCCTATTACGACGACCCCGCCTATATCGACGCGCTCGCGACGAATATTACGCGCGCGCGCGCCGCGCTCGATTTCGAACCAGAGGTCATCATCGCCTCGTTCCATGGCCTTCCGCAGGCGCAGATCGATCGCGGCGATCCTTATCGCGCGCACTGCGAAGCGACCTGGCGACGGCTCTGCGAGCGGCTTGGCATGAACGCCCAAAGCCTGCGTCTCGCCTTTCAGTCGCGCTTTGGGCGCGCCCGGTGGATCGAGCCCTATACGTCGGATGTGGTGACCGAGCTTGCGGGCGCCGGCATCAAGCGCATCGCCGTCGTCGCGCCGGGATTTTCCGCCGATTGCCTGGAGACGATCGAAGAGCTTGGCGTCGAAATTCGCGATCTCTTTATAGAAAAAGGCGGCGAGAAATATGCTCGACTGCCCTGTCTCAACGACAGCGACGAAAGCATGGCGCTGATCGAGACTCTGGCGAAGCGCGAGACCGCGGGTTGGATATAAGACGAATTCAGGCGGATCCATTCGCTCGGACCCTGTCATTCTCGGCAGGCCGAAGACCTGAACGGGAATCCAGAGCCGATTCAACAATGTTGGTTTTGCTCTGGATTCCCGATCGCGCGCGTCGGGAATGACATCGGAGCCGTGCAAAGAGAATTCGTGTCACGCGCTAATTGTCGACATTCGCTCGCTACCTTCGCGACAATTCGGTCAGCAATCCACGCAGCGGCTGAAAGTGGAACCGCACCTCATGGCGCCCTTCCGGAATGGCGACGGCCCGGAACATGACATTCGCGCGCAGAATCGGCGCTTCCACGCCGTCGAGGTTCGCGAACCACCACGGATGCCAGACGTCGTGCAAAACAAGCCAGCCTCCGCCCGGAGGCGCGCTGGCCTCGGCGACGATGCGATCGTTCTCATAGGAGAGGATTTTCGCCGTCGCTGACGGCGCATCTTTGCGCGTATGGCAGATCGGCGGCGTCTCCAGGAGCACCGTCTCGCGATAATCCGCCTCCGGCCACTCGCCGCTCTTCATCATCGCCGCGAAATCGACGTGGATGGCGCAGGTTGCGAGTATGACGCGCGGCATCGCGCGAGGATTTTCGTAAATGTGAACGTCGCCGATGCGCGTGAGTTCGACGAAGTCGCCGGACTTGTAATTCCCGTCGATCTTTTCGATGGGCACGCCGGTCGCGATAAATCGCAGGCCGAGCATGTCCGACAGGACCGAGTGATAGGAAGGATAGAGCTTGGAAAACTGGCGCTGCTCGGGAAGCGCGAGATGGTCTCCGGCGCCCGTGGCGTCTTCGAAGAGCCGCAGCCGGATGGGATTGTAACCAAGATCATGATCGAAGCCATGAACGAGCGACGCGTTCGGCCAATGAAAATCGATCGCCGCAAGTTCGACGCGGTCGCGACGATCCGGCCCCGCCGTCTCCTTGAGCTTGCCGCGCAAATAGGCGATGACCGGATCCTTGCCGTCGACCCGCAAGGCGTCGAACTGTTCAGGCGGCAAGGCCGTCGATTCACTGGGTCCATTGCCGATCGTAAGATCGACGCTCATCAGCGTGGCGACCGCCGCGAGCAGATAGGGGCCGCGCAGCAGCCTGTCGCGAGTCGCGAGGATAAGCGCGACGGCGAGCGCGGCAAAAATCGCGCTTGTCGCGAGCGGCCAGGAGGCTTGGCTAAGATGGCCCTTCACGCCCGCGACAAGCAGCGCGGCCGCGAACAGCGCGGCGACGGCGCCGATAAGCCAAGCCGCGCGCGGCGTGGCCTCGCCCCGCTCAACAAGATTGAAGCCATAGCCGGCGAGGATCGCGAGCGTCGCGCCGAGCAAGAATGTAGCGTCGGCCGGCCGCCGCCAAAGGTCGACGCCGGGCAGATGATAGAAGAAGGCGAAGACCGGCGTGTAGCGGCCCAGCGCGTAGAGGGCGAAAAACAGCGCGGCGGCGGCGAAGAAGCGGATTTCCTTATTCGAAGGGAAGCGCCTGCCCATCGCCGCGAGCAACGCGACGAGCGTCAATTCGCCCATGTAGACATTGGACATGTTGCGCGCGAGGTAAAGGTCGCGCTCGCCGACCGGGGGGCCCCAGAAGTTTTTGAGCGGGCCGTCCGTGCCGAACATATTGGCCGAGATCAGCGTCCAGAAGGAGCCCGGCGGCAGCGAGCCCTTGAATGCGCCGTCAAGATCAATCTCGGGTCGGTTTGAATGCGCGGCGAGCTCCAGCGTGAAGGCGAGCGGCACGGCGATGATTGTCAAACCGACGAGCGCGCCCGCCGCAAGCGGCGTAACCGCGCCGAGTTTGGGCGATTCATCGGTAGCGACGCGATAGGCGGCATAGGCGGAAAGCATCAGCACGCCGAGGAACGCCACCTGGTCCCGTCCCAGCACCAGCAGTGCGGCGGCGGCGCCCGCCGCGGCGCCATAGAGCGCCGACCGGCGATCGAGCCCCCGCGCCAGCAGCCACAGCGTGACCGGAAGCCAGGCGAGACTCATGATCTGCCCGACATGCTGGATTCGCCACGCCGCCGAGCCGCCAAAAGCGAACGCGAGCGCGCAGAGCAATCCTCCCGCGGCGCTCCAGCCGCGATCGCGAAAATAGGCGATGAGCGCAAGGCCGCCCATGGCCAGCATCGCGAAGACGATTGCGTCGGCCAGGACGAAGGACGGCTCCGGAACAAGCGCCGCCGCCAGCAGGAAAAACGGGGAGAAGATCAGCGATTGCGGATCGGCGATCTGCGGCATTCCCGCAAAGACGTGCGGCGTCCAGAACGGCGACTGGCCGCTGTGTAGCGCATGGGCGAGAAAGGCGAATTGCGGAAAAAAATGCGCTTTTGCGTCCCAGGGAATGGTGACGCGCCCGGAAAGCCACGGAAAGGCGAGCGCCAGCGCGCAGACGAGGAAGAACGCCGCCGCGAGGGCGTAGGGCTGACCTTCCGGGCGGCCGGCGCTTTTACCGATTCGTTGCATGGCGACAGTTCTAACGGCTCCAGGCCGTGGCTCAAAGCCGCGCTTCAGGCGCCCGCCTGAGGCCGAAACGCGCAGCGAGCGCGTCGATATCAACAGCCGCACGGCGTTTGTCGTCCGATTCCAGCAGGAGGCGCAATCCCATGCCGCGCAGCATGTCGATGAAGGCGATAAGATCGGGGTCGTCAGCCGTCCTGCCGAAGAGCGGCGCGAGCTGCTCGGCCACGCCGCGGGCGTGCGCGGCGAGCGTTGCGCGAATTTCCGATTGGTCGCTCGCCTGCGCCACGACGCTCAAGAAGAAGCGCATCCTGTTGCGCTCGAACATGAGCGCGCGCACCGCATCGACAGGATCGACGTCGCTTCCGATCGAACCGCGCTTGGGCTTATGCGCCTGCGCGTGCGACGCTTCGAGCGTCGCGGCGAGCAAATCCGTCTTACGCGGAAAATAATAGGTCAAATGCGACTGCCGCAGTCCGGCCGCGGCGGCGACGCGGGTTTGGGTCAGCGCCGAGACGCCTTCCTTCCTGAGGATTTTAAGCGCAGCGTCCAGAATGCGCTGACGCGCGCTTTTTTCGACCATCGCCATAAGCGTTCATTCAACCTTCGCCGCGCCAGCGTCGTATCAAAAAAAACGCGCCGCGGAAACGCCTCTGACGCTTTCGCCCTATTTGGTGTTATACCAATTTCACGCAGCACGCTGACGTTGGAGAAGATTGATGAGATTATTTCTTATTGGGATGATCAGCGCGGCGGCGTGCCTGAGCGCGCGGGCCGACGACGGTTCTGAGGCGGCGCGGCGCCTGCTCTTCGAAACCTTCGACAAGCCTGAAACACGCCTTTTCGTGGATGCTGTCGTCGTGGAAGGCGACTCCGCCGTCGCCGACTGGCGCCAGGGCGAACTCGGCGGCCGGGCGTTTCTCACGCGCAAGGGCGATGCGTGGAGCATCTCGCTTTGCGCCGGCGACGCCTTGAAAGACAGCGCCACGCTTGAAAAGCTCGGCGTTTCGAAAGCGAATGCTGAGGCGCTTTCAAAACGGCTGACGGTCGAGGAGACGCGGCTCTCCCCCGACGTCGTCGAGCGTTTCTCCCGATTTGACGGCATGGCCGCCGTCGAAGCGGATGGGAGCCATTCGCCGCTCGATCCGCATCATAAGCCCATTCCCTGACTGTCGCTCACTGTTGCGCCGGAGCAACAGCAAGCGAAAATGCGTCTCTCAGCCTGACCGAAGCGTTGCCGCGCCAAATTTGGTATATTACCAATATTGAGGTTCGGCGCTCTCGCCGCCCCTCCTTTCACGCCTTCGGCGAGACGCAGCCCCGAGGATCCGAGACAAGATGGCGGCCCTTGCGAGAACGCCTCGCTCGATGATTTTGCGGCGCATCGGGGCCCTTTGCATTGCGCTGCTTGTCGCGCTCGCGGCGGTTTCATCCTCGGCGCCGGCGCATGCCGCGCATGCGCCGCAGGGGAATGCGCCGCAGGGGACGGCCGTGCACTGTCCGGACACCTCCCAACCTGCGCCGACGAAGCATCCGTGTGGCGGCGAGCAATGCTGTTCGCTCTGCGGTCACAGCCAGAAAGAGCTGGTTTTTCCCTTTTTCGCGTCCGTATCTGACGCCATCGCCTATGCGCCACCCCGCGCCGCAAGGCGCGCCTTCTGCGCCATTCAGACGCCGGTCATAAAAAACGTCCGCGCACATTCGCGCGCCGCGCCGCGCGCGCCGCCCCGTTTCTCCTGATCGCGACAGTCTTCCCTTAACGATCACGCGGCGAAACGCCGCTCAGGAGATTTCCATGTTCCGGACCGGCTTGCTGCGCGGCGCGTCCGCCGTCGCCCTCGTTCTTTCGCTCGCGGATTCGAGCGCCTTTGCACAACAGAGTCTGCCGACCATCGACATTGGCGGCGCCAAGCCGCGCGTCGTCGGACGCGGCGGCGGTCGCGCGTCGTCTACGGCGACAGCGCCAGCCGCCCCCGCCACATGGACGCAAACCGGCGGCGGCGGCGGGTCATTGACCGTGCCGTCAGTCGCCCAGCAACGCCGCGAACTCGAGCGCAGCGTCGGCTCGGTCGCCTTCGTCGACGCCAATACGCCTGAAATTCAAACCCGCTACGTTCACGACCTGCGTGACGCGCTCAAGGACGTCCCGGGCGTCTATGTCGAAAGCCGCTATGGACAAGAACTGCGTCTTTCGATCCGCGGCTCAAATCTAACGCGCGACTTCCATCTGCGTGGACTGGAGCTGCTGCAGGACGGCATTCCGATGAATTACGCCGATGGCGGCGGCGATATGTATCAGATCGATCCCAAATATTTTCGCGCGATCGAAGTTATGAAAGGCGGCAACGCCCTCGCCTATGGCTCCTCGACGCTCGGCGGCGCGATCAATTTCATCTCGCCCACCGCCTATACGGCGCTCGCGCCGAATATGGCGTCGATCGAAGGCGGCAGTTACGGAACCGTGCGCGGGCAAGCGCAGATGTCGCGCATCATCGGCAATTTCGATTTTCTCATCAACGGCACCTTCACCCATGCCGACAATTACAGAAAACATTCGACCACGGACTACACGCAGCTCAACGGCAATCTCGGCTATCGCTTCTCCAACGATCTCGAAACGCGGTTCTATTTCGGCGTCTATGACACGTGGCAATTGCTGCCGGGACAACTCAACGAATTCGACGCGCGCAACAATCCGCGAGTGTCGCTGCCGCCGTATCCGCCGGGATTCGGACCGGACGGCTTTGGCGCCAATCAGGCGCGCAACGTCAAGAACTGGCGCATTTCGAACAAGACCACGATCCTGAGCGAGTTCGGCCGCATCGACCTCAACAGCTGGTACACGCACAATTATCTCTATCATCCGATTTTCGTGGTCATCGAACAGGAAGGCGGGACCTGGGGATTCACGCCGCGCCTCACCTCGAATTTCCTCGTCGACGGCCACCCGAATGAACTCATCCTTGGCGGCCGCGTCTGGGGCGGATCGTCGAGCGACAATTGGGCCAACAACTACAATGGTATGCGGCTCAATCCCTATGGCGGGATCCCCGCGAACTTCGCCAATGCGCAGTTCTCCTTTCCGCCCTATTCGTTCAACGGACTCGCGCAATTTGGCGCGGCGAATTCATGCTTCGGCTTCTGCGGCCTGTTCATCAATCCCGGATTGGATCCGCGTCTCCGGAATAATCGCGCGACAGCGCTCAATCTTGAAGCCTATTTCGAGGATCGCCTGCACATTACGCCGCAGCTGATCTTCATGTTCGGCGCCAAGCTTTTCGCCGATACACGGCGTTATGCGGTTCTCGGCGGCATTCCCTTCGAGCCTGTTCCCGGCGTGTCGGACAAAGTCTATCGCGGCATCGTGCCGAAGGTAGGTCTGATGTACGAACCGACGCCGGACATTCAGTTCTTCGCCGACATGACCGGAAGCCGCGACGTGCCGGACTTCATCGACCTCACGCAAGGCGTGTTTCCGCCGCCGCGCGACGGCACGACATTCACGCCGCTCGCGGCGCAGAAGGCCTGGACGGGAGAACTCGGCGCGCGCGGCAGATGGGACCGCTACACCTGGGACGTGACCTTCTACCACTCGGAATTGCAGGACGAACTGCTTAAATTCACCACGAATCCCGGCCTCGGCATTCCGGCGACGACCTTCAATGCGAAACGCACCATGCATCAGGGCGTCGAATTCGCTGCGAGCGCCGAACTCTTGCGCGATATTTTCGCGCCGGATGCGGGCGACGCGCTGAAGCTGTCGCAGGTCTGGACCTGGAACGACTTCCGCTTCGTCGGCGATCGCGACTTCGGCGACAATACGCTGGCCGGCATTCCGCGCCACGTCTTGCGCACCACGCTGTCCTATTGGCGGCCCGACGGCCTTTATCTCGCGCCGCAGATGGATTGGGTTCCGGCAGGCGCTTTCGTCGACTACGCCAATACGCTGCAGGCGCCGGGCTATGTCTTGCTCGGCGTCCAGGCGGGCATGAAGCTGCCCTACGGTTTCTCGTTCTTTGTCGAGGCGCGCAATCTGACCAATCGCCACTACATCAGCGACGTGACCACAATCGTCGACGCCCGCGGTCTCGATCCGCGGGTCTTCTATCCGGGCACGGGGCGGGTGATCTACGGAGGCTTGCGCCTCGCGTTCTAACTCGGCGACGTTTGGGCGATCGGCGCGGCGGGCCATATATAGGACTGGCGCGCCGGCCGCCTTCGCCGGTCCGATCAGGGCGCATCGTTTGTCGATTCACGCGACGCCGGAAAATCTCGCTGCTACACGGACAGGCGCGCCGATGCTGCGCGTCGACGGTCTGCGAAAATCCTATCCGACGCCGCAGGGCCGCATTCCCGTGCTGCGCGGCGTG
>JALHNR010000116.1 GCA_022843525.1 Methylocystis sp.
CGCGCGGGCGACGCCAAAGCGCGACTACTACTGCCAATCGCGGCGCGGCAATCGATTGTTCGAACTCGGCCTCGGTCCCCTGGCGCTGGCGCTCTGCGCGGCGTCCTCAAAGACAGATCAAAAACTCATCTCCGGGCTCCTTGCCGAATTTGGCCGTGACGGCTTTGCCCGCGCCTGGCTAGTCAGCCGCGGCCTCGTCTGGGCCGCCGATCTTCTCTCCCCGCAAAACGAACTGGAGGCCGCGTCATGACGCGCAATCGATCCCCTATCTCCGTGAGCGGCCTTGCGCTCGCTCTGGCGCTGTCCTTGATGCCGCTCGGGGCGACGCGCGCGCAGTTCATGGTGTTCGATCCGACCAACTACGCCCAAAACGTCATGACGGCGGCGAATACGCTGCAGCAGATTAACAATCAGATCGCGAGCCTCCAGAACGAGGCGCGGATGATCATCAATCAGGCGCGCAACCTCGCCAATCTGCCCTATTCGTCGCTGCAGACCGTCCAGCGATCGATCGCGCAGACCCAGCAGCTTCTGCATCAGGCCCAGCGTATCGCCTATGACGTTCAGCAGATCGATCAGGCTTTTGCGACACAATATGGCGCGGCGAACGCCTCGGCGAGCAGCGCATCGCTGATCGATGGCGCCCGGCAGCGCTGGCAGAACTCGCTCGCAGGCTTCCAGGACGCGCTGCGCGTTCAGGCCGGGATCGTTCAGGGCGTCGAGACCGCCCGCTCGGAAGCAAGCGCGCTGATCTCCTCCAGCCAATCGGCTGTCGGCGCGTTGCAGGCGTCGCAGGCCGGCAATCAACTCCTCGCGCTTCAAAGCAAACAGCTCGCCGACGTGACCGCGCTCCTAGCTTCGCAAGGCCGCGCCCAGTCGCTCGAGATGGCCCGAAGCGCCGAAGCGCAGGAACAGGCGCGCGAGCAGATGCGCCGCTTCATCGCGCCCGGCCAAGGATACCAGCCCGGCAATGTGTCCATGTTCCACTAATCGAGGCGCGCCGAGATGAAAATCGAAGATTGGATTGCTCCCGAGAAAATCGGATTCATCGCGCTCGGCGTCGTGATCGGCGCCATCGCTCTTGTCGGCGTCGAGGCCGCCTGCGACGCCGACGCGGCGGCGAGAGCGCAATCGTCGTCGATTTTGCCCACGGGCGCGCCGGTAGAAGCGCCTCGGATCGATGGAGAGCTGCTGCGCTGCGCGACGATCCCTATCGAACAGGCCGATGATCCCAAATGCCGCGCGCTTTGGGCCGAGCAGCGGCGAAAATTCTTCGCGCCGCCGGCCGAGCCTGTCGAAGACGCCACAAAGCGGCTCGACATGTTCCCCTCGGCGCCGCGCGCAATCGAAAAGCCCGCGCCGACTGCGCCCAAATCTTCGCCGGCTCCAAAGACTTCGCCGGCGTCGAAGAGCGAGTGACGTCATGGGCGGGACCGGCGTCATCGATCGCTTTCTCGAGGTCTTCACCTCCTATATCGATTCCGGCTTCGGACTCCTTGGCGGCGAAGTCGGCTTTCTGGCGTCGACGCTGGTCGTCATCGACATGGTTCTCGCCGCGCTCTTCTGGAGCCTGGCGCCGGACGAGGACATCATCGCCCGTCTCGTCAAGAAAACGCTGTTCGTCGGCGTCTTCGCCTATCTCATCGGCAACTGGAATAATCTCGCCCGCATCGTCTTCGAGAGCTTTTCCGGCCTTGGCCTCAAAGCCGCCGGAAGCAGCCTTGCCGCGGCGGATTTTCTGCGTCCCGGCCGCGTCGCGCAGGTCGGGATCGACGCCGGCCGGCCGATCCTCGAGGCGATCTCCGGTCTGATGGGCTATGTCTCGTTTTTTGAGAACTTCATACAGATCGCCGTCCTGCTATTCGCCTGGTTGATCGTTGTTCTCAGCTTCTTCGTCCTTGCGATCCAGCTCTTCGTCACGCTGATCGAGTTCAAGCTGACGACGCTCGCCGGCTTCGTTCTCATTCCCTTCGGTCTCTTTGGCAAGACCGCTTTTCTTGCCGAGCGCGTGCTCGGCAACCTTGTGTCTTCGGGCGTCAAAGTGCTGGTGCTCGCCGTCATCATCGGCATCGGCTCGACGCTGTTTGCACAATTCACGCAAGGAGCCGGCGGCGCCCAGCCGACGATCGACGACGCCATGACATTAGTGCTGGCGGCGCTGACGCTTCTCGGCCTTGGCGTCTTCGGTCCCGGGGTCGCCAATGGCATTGTCTCGGGTGGACCGCAGCTTGGCGCCGGCGCTGTCGTTGGAACCGGTCTTATTGTCGCCGGCGGAGCCGCCGCCGGCGTTGGCGCAGCGCGTTACGCCGGCGGCGCCATCGCCTCTCTTGGCGGCAATCGTGCTGCCGCCGCCGCGACGACGATTCCGCCGGGAAGCGGACCGGGATCGCCAAGCGCGCCGCCTTCAATGGGCGACCCGCCGCCTTCCGGGCCAGCTGGCGGGCCGGGAAGAGGAACGGGCGGGATGAGCGGGCAGTCCGCCGCTTCACCGATCGGCGCTCCATCGGCCGCAAGCGGCGGGGGCGATCCTTCAGTGACGCCAAACGCCGCTGCGTCTCTTACCAGCGGCGAGCCAGCATGGGCGAAGCGCTTGAAGCGCGCGCAAGCCGTCAGCCACGGCCTCTCTCTCGCCGCTCATTCCATCCGCGCCGGCGACGCCCATGGCGCCGGCGCTTCCATCAACCTCTCCGAGGCGCGCTGATGTTCAAACGTTCTTCCGTTCGTTACGGGCGCACGCCCGAACCCGAAACGCCCTACCAGAAAGCCGCACAAGCCTGGGACGAACGCATCGGCTCGGCGCGCGTGCAGGCGAAGAACTGGCGGCTGATCGCGCTCTGTAATCTCTTTCTCGCCGGCGGCCTCGCCGCCGCGCTGGTCTGGCAGGGCGCGCGGGGTTCGATCGTTCCCTGGGTGGTGCAGGTCGACAAGATCGGCGAAGCGCAGGCGATCGCGCCGGCCATCGCCGACTACAAGCCGACCGACCCGCAGATCGCCTGGCATCTCGCGCGCTTCGTCGAGAATGTGCGCGCGATCCCTTCCGATCCGATCATCGTCCGGCAAAATTGGCTGAAGGCCTATGATTTCGTCACCGACAAGGGCGCGCAGGCCTTAAACGATTACGCCCGTGTCAACGACCCCTTCGCCAAAATCGGCCAAATCCAGATCGCGATCGAGGTCGCGAGCGTCATTCGCGCCTCGGACGATTCCTTTCGCGTCGCCTGGACCGAGCGACGCTACGACAACGCCAGCCTTTCCGCGACCGAACGCTGGACCGCCATCCTCACCATCATCGTTCAACCGCCGCGTGATGCCGAGCGCCTGCGCAAGAATCCGCTCGGCGTTTTCATCCACGCCGTCAACTGGTCGAAGGAACTCGGACAATGACGCTGACTTCGTTTCGTGCTTCGATCGTTCTGCTTCTCGGATCCACAGCGCTCACCGGTTGCTCGACCTTCAAGCCGCCGGAGATCGCCTATGACGATCTTCCCGCTCCCGCCACTTTGCAGAGCGAGCCGCCGAACGCAGTCAGAATCGTCGAAGTCCCCAAACTCCTGCCGCTTCCGGGCCAGCTCAAAATCTTGCCGCGCGGCAAGGGCGAACCTGATGAGCCGAGCGATCCGAAGATACGAGTCGAACAGGCCAACGCCGCCGCGCGGATACAACCGCGTCGCGCCGGTTATATCAACGCCGTCCAGGTCTATCCCTTTTCCGACGGCGCGCTCTATCAGGTCTATGCTTCCCCCGGCGAGATCACCGACATCGCCCTGCAGGACGGCGAGCAGCTTGTCGGCTCCGGTCCCGTCGCCGCGGGCGACACGGTGCGCTGGATCATCGGCGATACCGAAAGCGGCGCGGGGAGCGCGCGAAAAACCCACATCATGGTCAAGCCGACGCGCGCCGATCTGATGACAAATCTCGTCATCAACACCGACCGGCGCACCTATCATCTCGAACTGCGCTCGACCGAGAAGACCTATATGGCCTCCGTATCCTGGCAATATCCGCAGGACGAACTCATCGCGCTGCGCCGACAGAATGTCGCCGCCGAGGCCGCCGCGCCGGTCGATGTCGGACTGGATCTTTCAAAACTCAATTTCCGCTATGCGATCGAGGGCGACGCGGCGCCCTGGCGCCCGCTGCGCGCCTTCGACGACGGCCGCAAGGTCTATGTCGAATTTCCGCGCGGGATTTCCCAAGGCGAAATGCCGCCGCTCTTCATCATCGGTGCCGCCGGCGACAGCCAGCTCGTCAATTATCGCGTCCGCGGCAATCACATGATCGTTGATCGGCTCTTCGCCGCCGCGGAACTCCGCTTTGGCGCCGACTCGCAGCAAGTCGTCCGCATCGTGCGCAGCGACGGGAGGCCGGCGATATGAGCGCGCCCGAGAACGAGAAGAAGCTCGCCGAGGAATTGCGGCTTCGACCCGAGCGCCCACCTGTCACGCGTCTTTCTCGCCGCGTGTTGATCGCGCTCTCCGGCGTCTCCGCCGCCGCCATTCTGGGGCTGACGATCTTCGCTCTACAGCAGCGTGGCCGCTCCGGTTCCGCGCCGGAACTTTACAACACCGAGGCGAAGACCACGGCAGATGGTCTCGCGAACCTGCCGCGCGACTATGCCGGTCTTCCAAAGGACGTTCCGAAACTCGGCCCACCCTTGCCCGGCGATCTCGGCCGGCCGATCCTCGCTGCGCAGGGGCAATTGCCTTCATCAAACGCCGTTGACCCCGAACAACAGCGCGTTGGTCAGGAACGCGAAGCCGCGCGCACCGCGAAACTTTTTGCGTCGACGAATGTGCATGAGCATCCGACGACTGTTCCTCTAGCTCCAGCGTCCGCAGCGTTGGGGAAATCGTCCACGTCGCCGAATATTGAAGTCGGCGAAGCGCCGCAGATCGACCCCAATAGGATCCAGAATATGCAAGATCGCAAACTCGCCTTCGTCAATGCGCCCACCGATCGTCGCACCGTGAGCGCAGACCGTCTCGCGCAGCCCGTTTCTCGTTACGTGTTGCAGGCTGGCGCCGTTATCCCCGCCGCGCTCGTCACCGGCATCCGTTCCGATCTTCCCGGCCAAATCACCGCGCAGGTCATCGAAAACATCTATGACAGCCCGACAGGGAGATTTTTGCTTATCCCCCAAGGCGCGAAGCTCATCGGCGTCTATGACTCTCAAATCGCCTTCGGCCAATCGCGCGTGCTGCTCGTGTGGAATCGGCTGATCCTTCCGGACGGCCAATCCATCGTGCTGGAGCGCCAGCCCGGCGCCGACGCTGCTGGCTATTCGGGCCTCGAAGACGGGGTCGACCATCATTGGCTTCGTCTCGCCGGCGCCGCCGCGCTTTCGACCATTCTCGGCGTCGGAACCCAGCTCGGAACGACCGGCGAGGAAAGCGCGTTGATCCAGGCGCTACGCCGCGGCGGCGCGCAAAGCCTCAATCAGACAGGCCAACAGATTGTCGGCCGCAATCTTAACATTCAGCCGACGCTGACCATCCGACCCGGCTTCCCGGTGCGCGTCATCGTCACGCGCGATCTCGTGCTCGCGCCCTACCGCGAGCATACGGCAATCGCAGCACAGCGAGACGATCCGTGACCAAACTGAAACTCGCCGCGATCGTTGACGACAAACCGGTCAGGCTCACCGTCACGCTGCCAGCCGCGCTGCATCGAAATCTGGTCGCCTATGCGGAGATCCTCGCGAAGGAAACGGACAAGCCCGTCGACCCGGCAAAACTCGTTGCGCCGATGCTGGAAAAATTCATCGCAAGCGATCGGGGGTTTCGCAAGGTGCGTGGCGCGGATCGCAATCCTAATCCGGTACCTTCTCAACCTTCGGCCGAGAGCGCTGCGGCGACCGCGAGCGCGCGAGACTGAGAAACCGGCGCAAGGCCGGATTGTCGTTGCCGGGAAGCCAGATCGCGCAATATGAAACGCGCCTGTCATCGCTCGCGAGCGGACGAAAAGTGACGCCAGGTTCCGAGAACTCGTTCGGGGAGCTGCTCACAAGGCTGAGGCCGAAGTTTCGTGCGACAAGTCGCATGACCGAGCCTTGAGAAATATCGAATGTCGTCAGCGATAGGCGCTTTCCAATCTCCGTGATTCTCTCCACGGCATAATCGGCTAACCCCGCAGCCGTCGCTTCACGGCCAAATATGAAGTGTTCATCCTTCAATAGCCCCCACTCGATGGCGTCACAGCCTGAAAGAGGGTGGCTGGCGGAAAATGCGACGCAAAGACTGGCGCTCCACAACGTCTCGGAGTCGCAGCCCGGCGCCGGCGTTCCGCATACAACGAAAGCGACGTCGAGCCGTCGGTCCATGACTCCGGCGATCAACTTCCACGATGGCCATTCGAAGTAGTCGAAGCAGACGTCCGGACACGCTCCCTGGAAAGGGCTTAGGAGATCGCAAAGAAAATCCGAACAATCGGACGATGGAACTCCAACACGAATCATTCCCTGCGAGCCGCGCCCAGCCGCGGCTGCGTTCTTTATCGCGTGGTCGATTTCCGCGATGGCCATGCGTGTGCGCTCGAAAAAGCGCTGACCCGCGATCGTCGGCCGCACACCGTTCAACTGACGTTCGAACAACGAAACGCCGAGTTCGTCTTCGAGCGCCCGAACGCGACGGCTAACTGCGGACTGTCGAACGCCGAGAATTTTGGCCGCCCGGCTGAAGCTCGCGTGATCGGCGACGATCAGCGCCTGGGATATGGAAATAAGATCAACGATGCCGCAATCTCCTATAGGAAGAGCGCCCTTGGCGAGGAACCATTGACGCCCACGGCGCGAGGAGCTGTCCGCCGTCGAATGAATTGAGACAGATGGCTGGGCGATTGAGCGGAGGGGTGGCTCATCTGACGATCGAGTTTATGCGGCGATCATTTGGTGGTGCAAGCGCCGATTTTCGATTGTGATGCGTTTGATCCTTTCTCGTTCGCGCAGGATTTTGACGTCGGCCAGCGTGAGATTGTTCAGGCTCTCATGATAGCGGCGACGATCATAGTGATCGACAAGGGCCGACTTTCGCCTCCAAGTCGTCCGGCAGGAATGACGCCGAGGCGATCTGTGAAGCAGTCGGCCGTCCGAACATGCGGTTCGTTCCGGTCAAATCCGCCGAACAGCTGGCGATCCAGGCTATTCATCGGATTCGCAGTCGTCTAGTCGCCAATAGGGTTAGACTTGTGAACCAGATCCGCGGCCTACTCGGCGAGCACGGCGTCATTATTGCGCAGGCCATCGGCAATCTTCGGCGCGCTTTGCCGCGGATCGTCGACGAGGAAAGCAACGGTCTGAACAGCATTGTTCGGGAGTTGATCGGCGAATTGCGGGAGGAATTGATCGACCTTGATAGGCGGGTCGCAATTTACGATCGCAAAATCCGGGAATTGTATCGAACAAGCGAAGCATGTCAGCGCCTCGGCATGGACGAAGGAATTGGACCTATTACTGCGACAGCGCTGGTCGCAGCCGCTAGCGATGCAAAATGCTTCAAGAATGGACGACAGTTCGCGGCATGGATCGGACTTGTCCCGAGACAACGATCGAGTGGCGGCCGATCGCGGCTGCTCGGCATCAGCAAACGCGGCGACCGATATCTTCGTACCTTGCTTATCCACGGCGCACGCGCCGCCTTGGGCCGGATACGAGGGAAGCAGGATCCGAGAAGCCTTTGGCTGCTCAAAGCGCGCGAACGCCATCATCCAAATGTCGTCGCCGTCGCGCTCGCCAACAAGAACGCGCGGATCGCATGGAGCTTGCTCGCCAGCGGCATGAGCTACGATCAGCGTCTAACCGTCAGCTCGGCCTAACCGCAGCTAAGCATCCGGGAAACAGACAACCAAGGAGATTCCCACCAGCAATTGCAACGATTGGCAGTGATGGCGAAACGGTCACTCCGGCGCTTCCCGAACCTGATGTGTGGACCGGCATGGCGAGAGCCAATTCCTTGGGGGCATTGAGGTGGAAGCGCGCGAAAATCCATCGAGGCTCGCGGCAAGAACTTTTTCGGCCGCATCATGAAGCCGGATATACGTCAGCAGTTGTGACCGAAAGTCGGAACTGTCAAAGCCGTTGCAATCGGGCGGGGTCCATATCCATCCACACATGAAAACGAGATTGGCGTTCAGACCGTGACCACACGCAACCGCCGCAACAGACGCCCCGGGCGCCAGCGCCTCACCGACGATGCGCTGACGTTCTTCCAGGCTCCACGATCGCCGTGCGCCACCATCCTTCGCCGACGTCATCTGGTGTCCACCTCTTCGATGGTGGACATCTAACCAACTCCACATGCAGCACGGTAGGCGGTCGTCCGATCACGCTCATATGTCCGCAGTCAACAAATTTGACGAGCAACTTCTCGCCACTGGAAGTAGCGTCAAAGGAAGGTTGCCGCGCACGGGTGGGGACTGGATCTGAAAGACGTCGGTGTTCAAGCTCATGTGCGCCGGTTGGTTACCGCATTCCCGAAAATGCGTCTGGGGCTGTCCCTATCTTACAACGGGCGTCGGCTGTCGCCGGCCAAAAAGCGTGTGACGGGTGTTCCCCTTGCCGTGACCCAGTCCCCACCCATGCGCGAGTGGAAAATCAATTGTCGCGTCTCAGGCGGTTTGCGTCTCGTTCGCGACGCACCACATGAAGCCAACAAGCTCCCTCGCGATCGCAGCGCAGATGACGGTCGTCCTTTTTTCACGTGCACCGAGTGCGCGGTATCGGGCTGTAAGGCGAGTCTGCGCTTTCCACGCGATCTCCCTTAAGCGTGGTGGCGCGGCTTCAATTTTGTAGAGCTTCTCTTTGCCGACCCGTGGCGGGTGGCGGTAGGTCCAGGCGCTTTCGATCAGGAGATGCCGCACACGACCATTGCCTGCCTTGGTGATGCCGCCGCGCCGAACCGCGTCGCCCGTCGAGCGTTCACTTGGAGTGAGACCGAGATAGCCCATAAGCTGACGAGGATTGTCGAAGCGGCTGAGATCGCAGAGCTCCGTGGCAAAGGTAACGGCGACGATTAGATCGATGTCGCGCAGCGTCTGGAGCGCCTGAACCACAGGCGCCAACGACCATTCAGTTACGAACTCTTTGATCGCCGCTTCGAGCCGCTCCACGCGCGATTTGGAGATTCTCACGGCTTCGACCATCTCCTGCAGTTCGAACTGATGGGCCGGATGATCGAATTTTTGCTCTTGCAGCCAGCGAAGATGACGAGCGCCCCAAGCGGTCTTGCGCGGAAAGATCCGACCGTGCCGGAGCATGAATGCGCTCACCTGTTGACGATGCACACGCAGCGTTTCAACAGCGGCGGCTCTTGCGCGCACGAGATCGCGCATCGCTTCATGGCTCTCGTGCGGAACCCAAACGGCTGTCAGTTCGCCCGCCCGAAGCAGCTTTGCGAACGCGACCGCGTCGCGACGGTTGATCTTGACCCGATCGCCCAGCTTACGCGGAATGAGAGAGGGCGCCACCACGGAGCAAGGGAACCCCATTGAAACGATGAGTCGGTGCAGGCCATAGCCGGTTGGTCCTGCTTCATAACAAAAATGCGCCTGCGCGTGCTTGGCGGTAATGCGCTTGATCAAGCGATGCATGCTGTCGACCGACGAATCCACCTCGCCGACATAACGCACTTCGCCGTTGCGCCTCTCAGTGGCGACCAGCAATCGCATTACGCGCCTTCGAAACGTCGATCCCAACGAAAAATTCTGTAGACTGCTGCATGGCTCGCCCTCCTGCGCTGAGGATCGGCTCGGACTACCGAGCAACCCTCGCTCGCACAACGTAGGGCGAGCCACCTCAGTCGCAGTAGCGGACATACGGTCTTACTTTTTTGCACCGGTTCGCGCTTTATCTTCTGACAGAATTTCTTACACCAAACGCTCGTGTTGAATATAACGTATTATCTTTACTAAATGTGACTGGAATACCTTGGTTGAAATTAAATGCTGTTGCTGATTTATTGTCTTGTGTTTTATTTGACCACACCCACGATCCTCCACCTATTGCATTAAATATCGGATCAATGTGAGCTGGAAATGCAACGCCGTCAATATTATAGCCAGTTCCAGCGCTATTGTTCTTATCAAAGATAGTTTTTAATTGCTGCACTGTTGGCATTTTCCATTTGCCGCCACATTTATTTTGACGTGATAGCCAGCTTGACGCTTTGTCCCAAGTCATATTGTGATTTGGTCCAATAATCCAATCCAAATTCGCTTTTTTATCAGAGATATATCCGCAGGAATTGAGAGTAAAACGGCTTCGCGCTGCGTTTACGCCAATCGCGCTCGTATTTGGTGCTTGGGACGAGAGGGCTGGCGCCGACCGTTCTAAACGACGTAATTTCTCCTCAAGGACTGAAATTTTTGCTTCCGGTGCTTGGTGCGCTTCGTCCGCCTCCGCTCTTTCAGCGGCGCGTCGCAACGCATCGGCAGCTACAGTTTGTTCATCAGCGGTTTTTCTTGCAGCTTCGGCCTCAGCGCGCGCTTCCGCTATGGCTTTTTCCGCCTCAGCATTTTCCTGATTCCGTCGTGCTTCGGCCGCAGCCTCGTTTTCCTCGGCCAACTTTCGTGCAGCTTCGGCTACGCGGAGCCGTCTCTCCGCTTCCTGAGCGGCGTCGAATTCAGCCGTTGCAGCTTGTTGCTTATTCGCGTCTGCCGCCTGCTTCGAAGCGAACGCGGCAATCGATAAACCGACGATCGCCATCAACCCGATGCCGAAGAAAGCAGTCAGCCAAGGCTGTCGAGGTTTTGTTGATGTGACGGCGTCCGAAACAACGGGCGCGGTCGCATCATTGTCTCGGGGCTCAACCTCTGGGCGGACAGTCTGTTCGTAAAAAACGACCGTGTCGTTTGGAACGTCGGCGCACAACATACTCCTGACGTCTTCGACTGACTGCGGTCGATCGGCTTCGTCGATTTGGAGCATCCAGTCGATGGTCTCGAGCATCTGCCGGGAATAGCCGCCAGGGGCGGGAACGAGTTCCGCCTTTGTCGCCGGAACCA
>JALHNR010000117.1 GCA_022843525.1 Methylocystis sp.
GGAGTTTCAGGCCTGCGCCTTTCACGCGGTTCTTGGCGTCGACCGGCTTCGCGTCTTCGATGTCGACCCTGACGCCGTCGAGAAGTTCGAGCGCAACATGGCCGACTTCGGCCTGACGATCATTCGGTGCGTCGATGCGCGCAGCGCCGCATCCGGCGCAGACATCATTACGACGATCACGGCGGACAAGAAATTCGCCACGATACTCGCCGAGGACATGGTTGGGCCTGGAACCCATATCAACGCGGTCGGCGGCGATTGCCCAGGCAAGACCGAGCTTGCGCGCGACCTGCTGCTGCGTTCCGAGATCTTCGTCGAATATGCGGCGCAGACGCGCAGCGAGGGGGAAATTCAGCAACTCGGCCCGGCGCATCCGGTGACGGAACTGCGGGAAATACTCGCCGGTCATCGACCAGGGCGCGCCTCCAAAGACGCGATCACGATCTTCGACAGCGTCGGTTTCGCCATCGAGGATTTTGCGGTGTTGCGGCTGTTGCGCGATCTTGCGCGGGAGACCGGCGTCGGCCGCAAAATCGAGCTGATCGCTGAACCCGCAGACCCGAAGGATCTGTTCTCGCTGCTGCATCCGCTCGATGCGGAGCAGCAAGACGTCGCAACTCTCGTAAGGACGGGACAGCCCGCATGATCGACGGACGTTCGACTCCAGAAGAGTCGCTGATGAGTTTCGACGCTGAGTCCGCTTTGTTGAGCGATGCGCCTCGTGGCGTGGCGCGCACGGCTGCGCCTGCGCGTAGCGCCATACTGATGTGCGCGCCGGACCATTTCGGCGTCGATTACATCATCAATCCATGGATGGAAAATCAGATCGGGCAAGCGGCGCTGCCGCGTGCGAAGGCGCAGTGGGAGAACTTGCACGGCAAGCTGGCGGCGCATAGCGATATCGCCTTCGTCGCGCCGACGCCGGGCTTGCCGGACATGGTCTTCACGGCCAATGCGGGGCTTGCGATCGGCGATACGGCCGTCGTGAGTCGTTTCAACGCCAAGGAACGGCGGCCCGAAGAGCGTCTGTTTTGCGAATGGTTCGAAGCGCAAGGCTATTCGATCGCGCCCTGGCCGGAGAACGTTCCGTTCGAGGGCGCCGGGGATGCGCTTCTCGATCACGCGCGGGGCATTGTCTGGTGCGGCTATGGCTGGCGCTCAGGCGAAGAAGCGCCCAAGCATCTTCAAAAGATCTTCGGTCGGCGCGCCGTCGCGCTGCGGCTCGTAGACCCGCGCTTTTATCATCTCGACACCTGCTTCTGTCCACTGAGCGGCGGCTGGCTGATGTATTACCCGGATGCCTTTGACATCGCGTCGCGGGAAGCGATCCGCGCCATCGCGCCAGTGGAGAAGCGGATCGAAGTCGGCGAGAAAGACGCGCTCTCCTTCGCCTGCAACGCTGTCGAAGTCGCCGGGCGCGTTTTCCTCAACGCCTGTTCCGACGATCTTCGCTCACGCCTTCTCGACGCGGGATTCACGCCCGTCGTGACGCCGCTTTCCGAATTCATGAAGGCGGGCGGCGCCGCGAAATGTCTGACGCTTCAGTTGCCGGGCGCCGCGTCCAAGGTCATGCCGCGGGGATAAGCGTGTCTCCGCCGACTGGCCGGCTACAGGGGCAGAGCGCGCCGGTCTGCAAGGCGTCGAGGACGCGCAGCGTGTCGTTGGGCGCGCGGCCGACGTCGAGATTGGTGGCATAGATATGTTGAATGACGTTGCCAGGATCGACGACGAAGGTGGCGCGATAGGCGACGCCTGAAGGCGCGCGCACGCCGAGGCCATCGATCAGATCGCCCTTCGAGTCGGCGAACTGCCAGATCGGCAAGCTCTTCAGGTCACGGTGGTCGCGTCGCCAAGCGAGCTTCACGAATTCATTGTCCGTGGAGCCGCCGAGAACGACGGCGTCGCGCTCGGCGAAGTCCTTCGACAAGCGCGCGAAGGCCGCGATTTCTGTCGGACAAACGAAGGTAAAGTCCTTCGGATAGAAGAAGATGATTTTCCACATGCCTGGGAAGCTCGTCTCGCTGAGCGTTTCGAAGGCTGTCTCGCCGTTTTCTTCGATCTCGTTAAATCCCGGCTTGACGCCAGTCACAACGAAAGGCGGTATGCTGTCCCCAATTCCCAACATGTCTTTCTCCTAGAAAACGCCGTCGGCGCCTATTGCGGATTGCTTCTGGAGACCGTCGCGTCGAATTCCTCCAGCCTCGAGGCGCAGCGCGGTCCAGCGCCGCCGTTCGGCAGCCCATAGAGTTCGGCGCGCCGCCAATCGAGGAAGCGCTCTTCCGTCTCCCACATGGTCACCGAGAAATAGAGCACGTGCGGACCGCTCTCCTTTCCCCGATGGAATTGAAATCCGATGAGACCGGCCGCTTCCCGCAGCCGGACGCTTGTCTCTCGCCAAGCCTTTTCGAACGTTTCTTCGCAGCCCTTGACGACCTTGAACTGGTTCGAGGCCATGAACATCGCGCGCTCCTTCTTTCCTGTTGCCGAATATTTCATGGCGCATGTAGCGCATGTTGCTGCGCACGACGCGTCAGCGCGATGAGCGCGGCGAATTCGTCACATCTCTTGCGCATGCATTCATCCGGACAGGTAAGCGCATAGTGGCTGCGCAGGGCCGCGAGCCCATAGCCGGCGAGTTCGACTTCATCGATCGACAGTCGAACCGAGTTTTGGTTCATCGCGTCGGCGAGGATCGAATCAATGCGTTTTCTCTCTCGCGCCAGATCGCACATCATTCTCTCCTTGAGGGCACGGAACGTCACGCGTGGGGTTGCGCGCCTAATTTTTGCTCGAGGGTTCATGCTGAAAGTCTCAGCGGCGCCGCGTGCATGGTATAAAGATTTAACAGGGGACTTCCTGCGTCAATACAATTGATCACTTATCGGAAGTCTTTCAGAAAGCGCGGTTTGCAGCATTCTTATTTGCGAAATATTCCAATTTGAAGGAAGACGAAACAAGTGTTGCACGACGTCATCGAGCGCTCCGGCTGTGGCCTTCTCGAGGCCTCGTTCTGGCCTGTGGCTTCACGACAGGGCCATCGTTCTGGCGCAAATCTGGGTTCATTCGGCGATGCGCCGCGAAGGCTCGGCTTCAGCGCCAACGCAGCGAGAGAGTTTGAACAAGGGAATGAAAATGCACAGCATCGCCACGCCCCGCCGGGTCAAGAAAGCCCTCGTCCTTGCGACGCTTCTGATGGCCTCAATGCCGCTTTATGGCTGCTACACGCCCGCGGAACGCGCGCTCGGCGGCGGCGTCATCGGCGGTCTGGGCGGCGCCGGCATTGGCGCGCTCGCCTCAGGCGGACTCGCCGGCCCGACGCTCGCCACGGCGGCGGTCGGCGCAGCGGGCGGCGCGATCATTGGCGCCGCGACGGCCCCGCGCCCATATTATTACCGCCGTCATCGGCACTACTACTGAGACAGGACGGTCTCGCCTATGTGTGGGCGCTTCACGCAGCATCTCTCCTGGGAGGAGCTCCAGCGGCTTGCCGATTTGATCGGCCAGCCGCGCAATCTGCAGCCCCGCTACAATGTGGCGCCGACGACGATGATCGAGGTCATCCGGCCGACGCCGGCGGGAAACGAACTTGTCCAGATGCGCTGGGGCTTCGCGCCCTCCTGGTGGAAGAAGCCCCTGCGCGAACTGCCCGCAACCTTCAATGCGCGCGCCGAGACGGTCGCCGAAAAGCCGATGTTTCGTTCGGCCTTCGCATCGCGGCGCTGCATCATCCCGGCGTCGGGCTTCTATGAGTGGACTGGCGCGAAAGGCGCCAGGACGCCGCATTATTTCACGGCGCCCAACAGCCGACCGCTCGCCTTCGCCGGCTTATACGAAAGCTGTCGCGATATTGAAAACGATGCGAAGATCGACTCCGCGACGATCATCGTCGGTCCAGCAAATGGCTGGATGCGCCGTTTCCATGATCGCATGCCGGTCATCCTCGACTGGCGCGACGCCAATGCATGGATGTCGGGCGAGGATCCCGGGGCATTGCTTCGCGCGCCGCCCGAAGAGGCTCTGCAGGAATGGATCGTGTCGCGGCGCGTCAACCGATCGGGCGAAGCTGACGACGATCCGACGCTGATCGCGCCGAGCCTCACAGCCTCTGATCTTATCGATCGCCTCGGCGCCCTGTCCGGCGAAGCGAATCACCCCAGTTCGAAGGTCGTGACGCCGTAGCAGCGCTCGATGCGTCCCGGCGGCGTTCCTTCCGTATACATGCGCGCGGTGTCGAACACGGCGGTCATCTGGCGCCGCTGCGCCAGCGCGATGGCGGCGGCGTTTGCTTCGGGCGTATCGAGAAACACCGGCGCACGCGCGGCTCGCGCGCATAAGCCTTGAAACAGCGCTTCGGCGATTTGCAAGTCATCTGCAAACAGCGGCCCGATCTTGTAGCCCTCGCGACACGCGCGCAGCACGCCATAGCCGGCGAGCCGCCCTTGCTTCACCACGGCCAGCGCGGCGCTCTGCGGCTGAGCGATCCAGCGCGAAAGAAAATTCGGCCGCGACGCCGGAAAGACCGTCTGGTCATATCGCACGATCTCGTCGAAGGGGACGTTCGCCAATTCAGTCACGTCGGGAGGCGCTTCGCCGCCGCCGACGCATCGATGACGTATGTTGCGATAGGCGAATGTGAATCCGTAGCGCGCATAAGTCTGCTGAAGGTCGATCGCGGCGTCGAGCCCGACATTGCGCCCCCGAACATGCCGCAGCGCGACGTTCAAGAGCCTAAGGCCGACGCCCTGTCCACGATGAGCCGGACGCACGATGAAGAGCCCGACATAGCCGAAGGACTCGTCATAGGCGACGGCGGAGACGCAGCCCAGAAGCGCGCCCGCGCATTCGGCGATGAAGAACCCTTTCGGATCGACGGCGTAGAAACTCTCCGCGTCGTAAAGCCCCGGATTCCAGCCCTCGGCCGCGGCCCAATCAAGCGCGCGATCAAGTTCGCTCTTGGACATTCGGCGAATGACGATGTCTTCCAAGTTCATGCGAGGCTTGTGGCGCGAGTCGCTGCAGGACGCAACCAGAGCGCCCAGCGGCTAGGGCCCGTCCTCCAGAAGCTGCGTGATCGAACCATTTGCGTGCAGGCGTCGGATCGCCTCGGCCAGGAGACCGGCGACGCTGACCACAATCAAACGATCGCCAAGCGCGGCCGCCATGGCCGGTTGCAGTTGCACTGAATCGGTGATGATGAGCTGGTCGATGGGCGCGTTCTTTAGCGCTGACGCAGCCTTTTCGGAAAAAACGCCGTGAGTCGCCGCGACCCAGACATGCGCCGCGCCATTCGCGCGGCAGGCCGCAGCGGTGCGCGCCACCGTGCCGCCGCCGGCGATGAGGTCGTCGATGATGATTGCGGTGCGATCCTTGACGTCGCCCGCGAAAATATCGCCAACGACGTGGCCCTCGCTTCGGTATTTATCCATGAAGGCCTTGGCGACCGGCCGCTTCAACATGCGTTCAAGCCGCAGCCGAAAAAGCTCCGCGCGCTTCTCGCCGCCAAGATCGGGAGAGACGACGGCGACAGGCCCGTCCCCGATGTTGGCCACGACATGACGCGCAAACAGCGCCTGAGCGTCAAGGTGAACCGTCTCGCAACGAAAGGCGTTCTGAAAAGCGGCGATGTTGTGTACGTCGACGCAGACCACACGGTCCGTCCCAAGCGCTTCAAACAGCTGCGCGACATAGCGCGTGGTGACCGGATCGCGGGGCTTGGTGCGCCGGTCCTTGCGCGCGAAGCACAGATAGGGCGTGACGGCCGTGACGCGCTGGGCGCCTGCGTCCTTCAGCGCGCCGATGAAGAACAGTAGTTTGCACAGCTTGTCGGCGCTGCTCGCGACCTCGTCGCCATTTAGAGTAAAAACGACGTAGCAATCGCGGCCACGCACATTTTCGAGCGGCCTGATCTTATATTCGCCGTCTTCGAACTCGCGGTCTTCCAGCGGCGCGAGCTCAGCGCCAAGCGCCCGTGCGACGTCTTCGCCAACGGAGATGCTAGCGCCAAGTGCGAATAGCGCAAGGCTGGTATCCGCTGTTTCGCGCGTCGCCCGTCTGGGCGCGCTGTCCAGAACATGCGCCGAAATCGCGGTGAGCGCCGAGTCGATCGTGCGTCCGTCTTCCGAAAGCGGCGCCACCAGAATTTCCACAATGGCGCGATCGCGTCCAGGTTCCGCGCTAGTGTATTGCGCGAGAACGGGCTGGCCGGTTCGCCGCACCTCCTTGAACAGACGACGCAGCCGCACCGCGCCGCGGCGATTTCCCGCTTCGCTCAGCCTGTCGCCGATCCGGTAGGGGCCAAGCAACATCGCCGCCGCCGCCGCGCCTTCGATCAGGACGCCATCGGCGTCCGATCCCTCGAATCGATGGACGAACAAGGTTTCGGCGGCGCCGCGCTCTTCCGGCGCGAAGATGATCGCGCTTCGCCGAGGCGCAATGGCGCCGGCGCGCGCCGCCTCCCAGCGCTCATGTAAGACATCGAGTTCCAATCGCTTCGGCTGAGGCGCGAAATCCAGTCGTTCGAAAAGCCGCTTGAGCGGTGGTTCGGTCTGCGCCATCGTCGTCATTTTTTGAAACCTTCCGCCGTTGCAGTGGCGCTATGCGTCCACTGCGCCGCGACTCGCGCAAAGATGCTCAGCAAACCATTTGGTCGCGCGCTCGACGACGCTCTCCAATGTGCCGGGCTCCTCGAAGAGATGGGTGGCGCCGGGGACGATGTCGAGACGGTTCCGGCATCTGAGCAGCTGCTGCGCGCTGCGATTGAGTTCAATCACGCCATAGTCCAGCCCCCCGACGATCAGCAATGTCGGCGCTTGAACCCGCCGCAGCGCGTCGCCTGCAAGATCTGGCCGACCGCCGCGCGAGACGACGGCGGCGACGCGTGGTTCGTCGGCCGCTGCGACGAGCGCGGCGGCGGCGCCCGTGCTCGCCCCGAATAGCCCGATGGGCAAGCGCGCAATATCGCTGTCTCTAACCCAGTCGATCGCCTCGCCGACGCGCGCGCCGAGCAGTTCAATGTCGAAAACATTGCGCCGGAATTCGCCTTCCGTGGCGGTGAGGAGATCGAACAGCAAACAGGCGAATCCCTGCGCGACGAGTCGCTCCGCGACATATCTGTTGCGCGGACTGAAGCGCGAGGAGCCGCTGCCATGCGCGAAAATGATGAGCCCCTGTGGCGATTGAGGCAGGTACAGCGATCCCTCCAATAGATGGGGGCCGATTGCGACGTCGGCGGTCGTGAAGTCGCTCGTCATCGGGGCCTCGTGCAATTAGCCGTTTCGGCCTACATGGCGTCGCCCTATAAATCGTCGATCTGGAGAAGCGGCTCAGACCTCGCCATATCCTCTTGAGGACGTTCATTGCGCGCCTCAGCTTTGGGAGGAGTTTCGATGCGCACGCGCCGAAGATCGATGTTCAGGGCGCTGCGCCCGTTATCCGACCGCAAGAGAAGCTCATGCGCCATGATCGAGAAGCTTGAGGACCGCCGTGAACGTGCGACAGCCTGTCACGTCTTGATCAAAGGTCCGGACGCGCAGCAAGCCGGTCGGCGCTGCGAGACCAGCCTACATCTTGTCTTCTCGCAGAGGCGGACCGCCGGAAAGGCTCGCACGCGAGCCGCGCCGCCCGTCTCCGCTGAGGGTTGAGAAAGCAGCGCGACGATGGAGTCGATCCCCCATAGCGGAGCGAGCGCCATCGGCGACGCGGGCTCGCCCTCAATTGCCGAGAAGGTTCGGTTTCTCAGAGCGCCCGGCGCCTATCCGCACGCTCCAGCGTCGGTGGACGTGTTGGAAACGCATATGTCCTATGTCTTTCTGGCAGGCGATAAGGTCTACAAGCTTAAAAAGCCCGTTCGCTATCCATTTCTCGACTTCTCGACGCTCGATTTGCGCGAACACAATTGTCGCGAAGAGGTGCGCCTCAATCGCCGGCTCGCGGCCGACGTGTATTTGGGCGTCGCGCCGTTGACCTGTGGTCCGATGCGCCGCATGGCGATTGGCGGCGATGGCGCCGTCGTCGACTGGCTTGTCGAAATGCGCCGCCTGCCGCGCGACGCGATGCTCGATCGGCTGATCGCCGAAGATCGGTTGAGCGCGGCGCAGATTGACGCGCTCAGCGACACCTTGGGGAATTTCTATCGCGGCGTCGAACGCTCCTCGATCAGCGCCGAGGATTATGCGCTGCGATTTTTTCGCGAGCAGAAAATGAATCGAGACGTTCTCACGCGGCGGGATTTCGCGCTCGATCATGGGCGCACGCCCGTTCTACTCGACATCCTCGACGCGAGGCTGGTTGCCAGCCGGTCACTGTTGCAGGAGCGCGTCTTTCAACGCCAGGTCGTCGACGGGCATGGCGACTTGCGCCCGGAGCACATCTGTTTTCGCGACACCATCGCCATATTCGACTGTCTGGAGTTCAACGCCGAACTGCGCCAGGTCGATCCCTTCGACGAGCTTGCCTATCTTGGCGTCGAATGCGCGCTGCTTGGCGCGAACAGACTCGGCGCGGAGCTTGTCGACAAAGTGGCGCAGCGACTCTCCTGCGAACCCCCGCGAGGCCTGGTGTCGCTTTACGCGGCTTGGCGCGCGGTGCTGCGCGCGCGGCAGTCTGTGGCGCATCTTCTCGATGATGCGCCACGTGAGCCAACGAAGTGGGAACCGCTGGCGACGCGCTATCTTAATGTTGCGCAGTCGGCGCTCGCCGCCGACAATCGGATGGGGAGGTGAGGGCGCCATGTCCTTTTACGACCGAACCGACGCTGGACGTCGCCTTGCCGCCGAGCTTGAGAAATTCAAGGGCGAGGATGTTGTCGTCTTCGCCCTGCCGCGCGGCGGAGCGCCCGTCGCCGAGCCGATCGCGGTCTTGTTGAAGGCGCCTCTCGATCTCGTGCTCGTCAGGAAAATTGGCGTGCCCTTCCAGCCGGAGCTGGCGATGGGCGCCGTGGCGGATGGCGGCGCGCCGGTGATCGTGCGCAATGACGACGTGATCGCCATGGCGGATGTGAGCGAACAGGAGTTTGAGAGAGTGTGCGCGCGTGAGCTCGAGGAGATCGAGCGGCGCCGGAAGCTCTATCTTGGCCGCCGGGAGCGACCGGAGGCGAAAGGGCGCATCGCCATTGTCGTCGACGACGGCGTCGCCACCGGCGCGACGACTCGCGCGGCGCTGCGCGCCGTCCGCGCGCGTGCGCCGAAGAAGCTTGTGCTGGCCGTGCCGGTCGCGCCTCCAGATACGCTGGAGTCTCTTAGCGCTGAAGTCGACGAGATTGTTTGTCTTGAGACGCATCGCGCGTTCGGCGCGATCGGCTTTTTCTACCGGGATTTTCGCCAGATCAGCGATGGTGAAGTGATTGAGATTCTCGATCGATGCGCCAAGAAGGCCGGAGACGCGTCGAACGCGACGATCTGAGTTGGCCAAACGGAGCGTGGGATCTTTCTCGTCATAGCGGCGACCCGAAATCAGCCGCAATCGCCCAAAAAGCTCTCTCCGCGGCTTTTGGGAGATCAACCATGCGTCAAAACAGCGGATCGATCATTTTTGCCGCGCTTCTCTTCACGGCGGCCCCGGCGCAGGCGTTCGACAGTCCGATCAATCGCGGTCCGCTCGCCGACTTCCTCAATGTGTTTCGCGAGCAGGCGATACCGCGGCAGGCCGTCTATTGGCGCCATCCGGAATTCAAGCGCGGCACGGTCGTTATCTCGACCAAGGACCGTCGGCTCTATTACGTGCTCGGCGATCGACGCGCGATTGAATATGGCGTCGGCGTCGGCCGAATGGGCTTCACCTGGTCCGGCGTGAAAACAATTTCGCGCAAGCGCGAGTGGCCGGACTGGAGTCCGCCGCCGCAGATGCTCAAGCGCAGACCGGATTTGCCGCGCCATATGGCCGGCGGCATGGAAAATCCGCTTGGCGCGCGCGCGCTCTACCTGGGCTCGAGCCAATATCGCATTCATGGCTCCAACGAGCCGGACACGATCGGCGCCGCCGTGTCATCGGGCTGCATCCGCATGACCAATAAGGACGTCGTCGATCTCTACAGTCGCGTTAAGGTGGGGACGAAAGTCGTCGTGCTCAATTAAGGGCGCCCGGCGTCCATCTTGTCTCCGGGCTCGACGGCTTCGCAGATCAAGCGCTGACGCCAGACGCCATAGCGCCAGGGCATAAGCGGGCTGGCGTCGGCGCGCGGAGTCTCGGGCACAGGATCGAAACCCGCGCCGCCGCCCGGACGGCAGCGGCAGATGCGCGCGAACCCCATCCAGCCCCCGGCCCATAAGCCATGTTTCGCGATGGCTTCGTCGGCGTATTCGGAGCAGGTGGGCGCATAGCGGCAGAAGCGTCCCGCGAAGGCCGAGAAGGTGACGCGATAGACGAAGATCAGCGCGCGCGCGGCGCGAGCGGGGAGGGATCGCAGCGGGGAAGGGAGGGTCGGCACAAACACAATCTATTTCCGTCGGACGCGAATCTGAAGGGCGCGCGATACATTTCCCGGGGCCTAAGCGAGACGGCCGCGCAGGAGGAATTGGGAAAAATCGTGTGTCTTGGGAATTGGGCGGGTATGCATCAGTCCGATTCTCGATAGACGATGGTGTTGAAACCCTCAGACTGCGCCGGAGGTGTAAAATAGCTCGTGATCAAATCGAACTGATCGTCTGTTACAAGGAACTCGTGCTCGCCGCGAGCGTAACGCGCATGCATGCGCGCTCTGCAAAGAGCGTCTGAAGCTTTTAGATAATGAAGCTGATGCGCGACGCCGGCGTTCTCGAAAATGCCGTGCATCCATTGCCGAGTAGCGACGGTGTTCGCCGGGAAATCGAGAACGACCGATAGTCCCGCGCGCAGCACATCCTCTATATGCGGGCCTATCACATCGCGGAAACGCGCCGAGTAACGCATATAATCCTCTACCGAATGCATCTCGGGACCGTAAAGGCGTTTCATCCACCTGTCTTCGCTGAC
>JALHNR010000118.1 GCA_022843525.1 Methylocystis sp.
ATCTCGTAGATGACGTCCTCTTCGCGCCAGGCCGGCACCATGACCGCGAGAGGGCGTTGCGGACGTTCAAGCAGCTCTTGCTCAGAAAGCTGAGATTTTTCGGCGCGAATCGTTCCTGAAATTCTCATAGCCCAATAAATGATGTCTACGAGGACATCATCGAGGCTATAAAGAATAATGGCGACGCCAAATACAAAGAACAACCCCACCAGCGCGTCGACATAGGCGACCGTGGCGTCCGTCAAGTCAAACATCAGTCGTCCTTAAGCCCTTCAGCCTCGCGTGTTCGGCGGATTGAGCGCGCGTCGGACATTCTTGTTTATGCGCCTTGCCGCTTAGAGAGCGGCAAGGCGAAGCGCTGAAGCGGCCTAAGCCGCCGACAACGCCGGAATCGCGCGCACCAGTCGCGCACGCATCGCGGCGACGATCCGCTGCGCCGCATGCCCATCGCCATAAGGGAAAACAGGGACAGACATGCGGGCGTATAGCGCCGGATCGTCGCACAGCTGCGAGATCGCGCCCGACACCGCCGCGGCGTCTGTGCCGATCACGCGAACCGCGCCGGCGCGAACCGCCTCTGGCCGTTCGGTGGTGTTCCTCAGCACGAGGACAGGCTTTCCCAGAGCGGGCGCTTCCTCCTGGAGGCCGCCGCTGTCGGTGACGACGAGCCAGCATCTTTTCAGCGCCTCAACCATATCCGCATAGCCGATCGCATCCGTCACCACGATACGCGGATGGCCGCCAAGAATCCGTTGCGCCGGCTCATGAGCGCGGGGATTGGGGTGCGTGACGAAGAACAGCCCGAGGTCGTCATGCTGGTCGACCGCCGCCCTTATGCCCCGTAGCGCGTTTTCAATGGGCGCCCCGAAGCTCTCCCGCCGGTGCGCCGTTGCGAGAATGACTCGCGGCAAATCCGGAAACCCCTTCGGGGCGGGCAATCGGTGCGCCGCGGTCTGCAGCAAGGCGTCGATGCCCGTATTGCCCGTGACGAGACAGTCGCCAGGAGCGACGCCTTCACGCAGCAGATTATTGAGCGACGCCGAGGTCGGAGCGAAATGCATCGCGGCCGTCAGTCCAGCGATTCGCCTGTTGAGTTCTTCCGGATAGGGATCGTTAAGTTTTCCCGTGCGGAGCCCCGCCTCAATGTGCATGAAAGGCACGTTCATGTGAAACGCGGCGAGCGACACGACCGCAACCGACGTCGTGTCGCCCTGGGCGATGACGCAGTCAGGTCGAACTTCGTCGATCACGCGATCCATCTCGGCGATCACCTTGCCGAACAGTTCATTCAGCGAGCCGTTACGACGTTCGAGGTCCAGCCGGCGCGAAGGAACCACGCCAAAATCCTTTAGCGCGCCTTCGACGACATCCGCGTGCTGACCGGTCGTCACCACATAGGGAAAGGCCCAATCCGACCGATTAAGTTCGGCGATGACAGGGCCCATTTTGATGGCTTCGGGTCGTGTCCCAACAATGCATAAACAGCAAAGTTTTGATTTACTTAGGCGAAGTTCGGCTTTTTTGATGTTCGTCAACTCGTTCATCTCAGCCCTGCTCAGCGATGCCAGTGTAGTGACTTGTATAATTGAGACGCTTCGAGCTGTCGAATGAATATTTCGACATGTTAGTGCCCTGTAAAAAACGCTATTCCAACAAAGGAGATAGATAAACCCAGCAGCACTAGTGCCGTAGCTCCCGGCGCGCCGAAAAAAAGCGCTCCAACAAATCCGGCGAGGGATATCAATGTAAACAAAACGAGGACTAACACCATAAGTTGCATTTCTCTTATGCTCCTACATGTAAGGCGAGTTGCGGTTTTGTAATGTAAACTTTAGGCGGACCCTTGGCATAAGTAGAGAGTTTATATTAAGTTTTCAGCGCCAGGCAAAACAACTGAATGCGGATGGTCCGCAGAGCGATCGGCGCCATGATTCGAGGCGTCCCCAGTCGGGATTTTGCGTCACTTGCGGTTATAGGTTAGCAAAAACAATATGTTTCGTTCCTGATTCGGTGACGCGCGTTCGAAGATTCTGACGTCAGAATCTCGGCTTTTTTGCAACGCAGATGGAGCGTAATCGTGGGGCGCGTTTTTCGAAGGCCTTGCGCAATAATCCTCTTTTCGGCGCTGGCGCTCGCGTCGACGACGCCCATCGCTGCTCGCGCGGGAGTCAACGACGGCGTTCGCGAGGAGATGCGGCCGGGCGAACCCGGCTACCAAGAGCTTGCCCTGGCGTTCGCACGTGTGGCCAAGGGCGATTACGACGGCGCCCTCAAATACGCGCAGCGCGCACGGAGCCTCGCGCCCGATTATGAGATGCCCGTTCGACTGCTCGCTGACATTCTGAACAAATTGGGGCGAATTGGCGAGGCGGTTGACGTTATCAACGACTTTGTCGCCAGCCATAAGCATTCGATGGCGTTGATCGCCCAGCGCGGCCATCTGCGCAAACGGCTCATGGACGTCGCCGGCGCCGAGGCGGATTTCCGCAGCGCGCTCCGGAGCGGCGCGCTGAATCAAGAGCAGGCCGCGGCCGTCGACGCCGCGCTCTTCGATCTTGCAATGAGCGCCGCATATAAGGACTTCAACGAGTCTCGGCTGAATGAAGCCATAGAGAAGGCGCGAGCGGCGCGCGAAATGGATCAAAAGGCGGAAGCGCCCGTCCGGCTTATCGCCGAAGCCTTTAGCCGACAGGGCAAGGCTCAGGCGGCTCTCGACGAGCTGAATCGCTATATCTCGCAGAACAAGCCGAGCGGGCGGCTTCTCGCCCAACGCGGATATTTGCGCCGCGCCATGCAGGATGTGAAAGGCGCGGAGGCGGATTTCGAAGCGGCGCTCGCCGCGCCGGACATTGAGCCAAGCGAAACAGCACCATTGCGCAACGCGCTCGCAGAAGCCGCCAAGGCTGAGCGCGACAGCATCGTGCAAGCCGAACTCGCAGAGGTGTATGCAGCGATCGCCAAACGCGATTACGTTCGTGCGGTGAAGGCGGCGCGCGCCCTTCGCGCCAAATATCCGAACGCCGAAGCGCCGCTATTTGCGCTCATGACGGCGTTGACCAAATCCCGGCAGGCTGAAGCGGCGGTCAAAGAAGCGGATGCGTTCATCAAGGATAATACGCCGAGTTCGACATTGCTCGCGCAGCGCGGATACAGCCGCCGCGCGACGGGAGACCTGCCCGGCGCGATTGCGGACTTCCGGGCTGCGCTCGCTCAGCCCGCGCTCGAGCCCGCGCAGGTCAAGCGGCTAAAACTGGCGCTTGCTGAGGCGGAACGCGCAAATGAACGGGGCGGTTCGCTGGTCGCCGCGCCGCAGGCGACGCCCCTGCAGCAAGCGCTCAACAGCGGCTATGACGCGCTAAAAGTGGGACAGCTGGACGAGGCGGCGCGTGCGGCAAGAGAAGCGCATAGTCTTGATCCCAAGGCGGAGGAGCCCGTTCTCCTCCTCTTGACGGCGCTCCTTCGCCAAGGGCGCAAAGCCGAGGCGCTTGCGGAAGCGAACCGCTACCTGGCGGCGGTCCCGCAAAGCCCCGGGGTTCTCGCGCAGCGCGGGTTCATGCGTCGTCAGGCGGGGGATGTGAGCGGCGCCGCCGCAGACTTCGAGCAGGCCTTGAAATATGAACTTCCGGCCGATCAGAAGCTCAATGTCGCGCGGGCGCTCGATGAGGCGCGCTACACGCTCGTCGCCGAAAAGGCTTTCAAGGCTCTGGCCGCTCGCGATTGGGTGAGCGCGTTGCGTTATGGCCGGGCGGCCGAGGCTTTCCCCCGAGCCGACGAGGCGGTTTTTCGTGTGACGATCGCCGCGCTCGCAGGGCTTGGCCACACGGACGAGGCGCTACGGGCGTCAAACGCGCTCATCGCACGAGGCAAGGCCACGGGCCAAGCCTATGCGCAGAGGGCCTATCTTCGTAAGACGCTCGGAGACGGCCCCGGCGCGCTTGCGGACTTTGTAAAAGCGCTCGATCGGGGAGATTTGCCTGCAGCGCAAAGGGTGGCGGTCGAACTCGAAATCGCTATCGCCAGGTCGTCGGCGTATGAAACACAGGGAGATCTGACACGCGCGCGCGACGAGCTCGTCAACTTCGCGCACACGCATCCTGACTACGCCGCCGGATGGTCGACGCTTGGCCAGTTTTATGCGCGTCAAAAGGAATATGCCGCCGCCGTCGAGGCCTTTGAGAATAGCCTCGCGGTCGAGCGGAGCGGCGAAGTGTTGCTGAATGCGGGCTATGCGAGCGTCTATGTCGATCGCTCAAAAGAGTCGCAGTTCTTTCGGGAAGCGCTCGACCGCTGGTCGAGCGATCCCTCACTCAGCGCCCGGCCGCCCCGCGATCGAGAGGTGATCAGAACGCAGATCGTCGAGTCGGATGCGAGCGTTCGCACCCTTGTGGTGTTCAACGGCATCGCCGATCGTCGAAAACGCTGGGGCGGGCATCAGCTTCAGCCGAGCTTTGAAACGGTCATCCGGTTCGATGGACGCTTCCTGCCGAACATATTTGGTCTCGAGGGTTTGATCGGCGGCTTTTGGTCCCAGGACCAGACGCGCTTCACCGAGAGCTATTCGCGGCTCGGTTTGCGCTTGCGTCCGTTCGACGGCGTTAATTTCTCGGTGAGCGCTGAGTGGCAGCACTATTTCACGCGAAACGCGCCGTTCAATCAGCTCGCCTTGTCATGGGGCTATGGCTACGGCGGATTCGCCTATTCGAGCGCCCCAAGCGCGGGAGCGGCGGGCGCGATCGAACCGACAGACATGAGCTATCCCCATGAGACGGCATGGCAGCCGCTGACGAGCTTTGCGACCTTTGGCACTTACAGGGCCGGCGAGCGTCGGTATCTGCAGAACGCGGTGGGTTTGCTCGGCTATTCCTACTGGAACGCTGACTCCCGCGTCGTGCTCGGGGCGGCTGCAATGGGCATGGGGACATATGACAGCGCGGACACCCGTCGATTCGCCTTTGGGGCAGGTCCGGCGCTGGTCGCGCGCACATGGCTCGGCGGCGACTTCTATCGCGCCTTTGACGGCATCTTGACTGCACAAATTGGCTATTTGTTCCCCTTCGGAGAGAGTCGCCGTCAAGGCGGTCTCAACGCGACAATCGGCATTTCCTTTTGACCCCATGCATGTCCGGAGCCCGCCGCTGACGCCGGCATAGCGCGACGAGGCCCTCGCCCGGACTCCTGCCTTGCGGCCGATCGGTCCTATCTCAACGCCGCGACGGCGCGAGGAATCGTCACCACGATCGAATGGAAATACGCCGCCGCATCCTCGGAATAGAATCCGACGAGCCCATTCGAATAGGGTCGCTCTCGGTCAGTGAAGGTGGTCAAGAGAACGCCGTCGACGAATACCGAAATCGTCGTCGACGTCGGGGTGACGGCCTGAACAATTTTGACGACATATCGATTTCCGATGGGATAAATCGGGCGATTTCCCGACGCCAAGAAGCGCTGATCGCCGGGATAAGCGGGGTCCGCTTTGCCGAGCTCCCAGCCGTTCGGCTTCGGGATGAAGTAATAGAAATGCGTTTTGTCGACGTAGTCCCACAACAGCCAACCCACTTCCCATGGATTTGGCGCGTTCTGCCGCCGCAACTGCGTCTCTGTGTGAAGCGAGGCCTCGATGGTCAAATTGCCTTTGACATCGACGGGCCAGGACGGATGTGGTCCGCTTATCAGCCCTGCATGCGTTTCATTCGCGGCATTTGACTCCTTCGGGCGTATCGCCAGCGCCTGGCCATCAAACAGGCGAGCGACCGAGTTCGAACCATAGCCGTGATAAACGGACTTCCAATTGTGAGCGAGAAGCTCGCCATCTTGGGTCCGGGTTTCAGGCGCGTGAGGAACCGCGCTGTCGAAAATCTCCGAGAGGATGATGCGTTCCGGCGTGACCGTCACGACAGCGCGATGCGACGTGGACGCCGCGCCTTTCTTGCACTTTATCGTGTAGGTCGTCGTACGCGCGGGGCGCACGACGACAGCGCCCGACAATTCACGGACCACAAAGTTCGGATCGCGCGGGCGGCTCGAACCCGTGCAGACGTCGGCGTTCGTTGCGGAAAACGCCAGAGTCGCCGACTGACCTGGATTGATCATCGTCGGCTTCGCCGACAGCGCGGAGATGGGGGCGTTCCTGGTCGCCTCCGGGCGCTTCAACGCATCCTCGGCGGCGGCGTCGGCCAATGAGATCGACACCAAGGCGATAGATCTCAGCAAAAAGGCCCATTTCATTTAAGCCAAGCCACGGATGGCCCCCCACGCGCAACGCAACGCTCCGAGACCGCAACTTACTCAACTTCGCCAATCGGCGATGAGGATTCCACGGCTAAGCTTAATAGGCCCGAGCGCCCGGGCGAAGGGCTCTTTGGCGCAAGGGCGTGACGGCTGCGGCTCCATTTCGCTGCTCGCGTATGTCGCATCAAGCGATCGTTGAGCGCGCGCCAAACTCATCGCACGCTTTGAGGCTGCGTCAGGAAACCGCCCGCTCGTCCTGCAGACGGCTTGCCGGGGTCCATTGGTAGACCTCGTAACCGTCCACCACCTTGCCGGCGTCGTTGAATCCTCCGCGCTGTTGCACCGGCTCGATGATCTGCTTCGCGCAGGCGATCGTCCCGGGCTGAGCATATTTCTGCATATGGCCGGCGATATCGATGACGCGGTCGCTCATCTCCTCCATCGGCGTGTGCTCATCGTAAAAAACGTGCCCGGCGTTGATGCCGCACCGAACGGTGAAATTCGACTTGATCATCTTCACATTCGCGTTGAACGCGTCGAGACCGGCGATCACTTCCTTGGCGGCTTTCAGCGCTGCGTCGATCGAGGGAAAGCAGGCCATGACGCCGTCGGGCGTCCACGCCGCCTTCAGCGCGCCGTTGCTGCGGAGCTTGCTGTCGACGAGGTCCTTGTATTCACGAAAATCGTGCTCGATAAATGTCCTGTCCTCGCCGAGCTTCATCTTGGTCGAATCGACGACGTCGATGGAAAGAAAGGCGAGGTCACGGCCCATCGACTCCAGCTGACGTTTGGCGTCGCCCATGACCTTGAGCAACTCCGCGCGGCTCTTGGGGTTGCGAGCATCCATCGTCTTCATTTTTTCCTTGACCGGCGCAAGCACCCGCGCGTCGGCCGGCGCCGCGGACTGCAGCGCCTCGAAGTCACGCTGCAGCGTCGCACGGTAGATCGCGGTCGAAACCTTGCGCCGCAGCGTGTCGACCCACATGCGCCCGAAGAGAAGTCCGCCGACGATAAACCAACGCGCCAGCTCGTAGCCCTTAAAGTTCGTGGGGATTACCGACTTGACCCGCCGGATCATCCGCGCGTCGAAAACTTCGACATATTCAATCCAGCGGTATGACCCAGCATGCTTGAAATAAGGCGTGACGAGCGGGAGCAGGACGAGCGCAAGCGCGATGAGCAGGGCGACGTTCAGCAGCCCGAGTAAGACTCTGGCCAGCCTCAGAGGGAGCGGGGATCCGGGATTGCGCGAATGATCCATGAGCTTCTTTCAATCCGAGCTGGGGGGCGCCGATCGCCGCCGTTATCGCACGCGCAAATTGGTCCGCGCAATTCTGGACCGATCTTCGACGCGCACTCGACGCAAGTGCCGAAGTTCCTTGGCCATTTGCCGCAAGGCGCGCCTGACGCGATTTAAATTTTCGGCGCAGATCTACGGCGAGCGCCATCCGCTGCGCTTGCGCTGCATGCCCCCGGGTGAGCCCCGAGCGCTATAAATTTTGAGTCTCAGGATAGGAGAGAACGCCCCGAGCCCGGATGTGCGCGCGGAGCGTTTTCTATTGTTGAGGGAGCCCTTTATTGAGGGGCTCCTTGGTCGAGAGAATCCCTACTTGGATTGGTGAAGATCTTTCGCATGAAGTGAATCTAATAGCTCATTGCCCTTCAGCGTAGAGACGCGTGCGGCCGTTCCGTCTTCGTTGCATTTCCCGCTCGTGTTTTTCGAGCCGGTGCATTGGCGGCTCCCGTCGGCGGGGCATTCGAAGACGACGTCATTTGTGCATCCGACCAAAGAATTGCCTTTGATGCCGTAATTGCAGGTTTGCCCTGCGCCATGCATCCGATCGCACGCCGAGATAACGGCGCCAACCGGCGCCGCAAGCGCAGCCGAGATAGTCACAGAAGAAATAAGCGCGAGCGCGCATGTTCGTGCAAAGGTCGTCCTCATGGCAAATCTCCAAATTGTTTTTGGCGTTGCCCTCCCTAAGCCCCTTGAAATGTAAGCTCACGAAAGAGCCAAATTAACGGCGAGCGAGATCGCGAGAAAGTTCATCCGGGCTGCTCGTTCTTTCCAAAAGGTCAGAGCCTTTGCGGTTGTCGGCGCGACGGCTTGGAAGTGGGCGCCTGATAGCCGATTGACGAGTCCACTCTCGGGTCATCGTCAAGATCGACAAAGGCAGGCGCGGCCGCAAATGGGGGAGGCGAGAGACGGGTCTTGCGGAGGGTGAGAGAAGCTTCCCCTAAAGCTGCCCCAGCGAGTTTTTAGCTGGCGCCAAATTTAGCGTACCGGATTGACGGCCTCGCAGCTGAATGCAAGCGCGGCTATGCCGACGGCATGGCAGGCCACTGGATGAGGACCAACAGGCGAACCGTACAAGAACGGCGCCCCCGCGCGCTCTACAATAGCTGGCCCAACAGGTCGACACAGCGCCCGGTAAAGATAAGTAAGCCTGCCTCCGGGCGCCCCTGAAAGCAGACTAAGGTCCTCGTCGGAAAGGTGTAACATGTGATTGCAATTGCCCCACTCTCTAGGGAAACGAAGTCTCTAGGGAAACGAAGTGAGAACCGGAATGTTGACGTCATTGGGCCCGATCACTGGTTTGAGGCTTCCCACCGGCAATTCGCAGCCTTCCGGCAAGAAGATGATATTGGTGTCGTAGCCGCGGACCTGAAATGTCGAGGCGCCAAAGTTCTGGGGACGAAATCTGCTGGCGAGAAACCAGTAGCCGCGATAGCCTTGCGGCTGCAATTCTTCATGAATTTCTTCAAGCTGTTTGGCTGAACTGAATTCTAGGAAGATATTGGGCTTGTGTCGCGCGATGAGATTGCGAGCGCCGCGCAAAACTTGCGGCTCATGTCCTTCGGCGTCGACCTTGATGAAATCGACGCGACTCAGCGAAGCGAGTTCGGGATCCTTGTCCAACGCGACCATGGCGACCTTGTCGTTCCGAACCGAGCCGTTGAATCTCGCCTCCGCGCTGAAGCCCGACACGAGCGAAAACGCGCCATAGTTCCACGCGCCTTCATAGTCGCTCGTTTCGATCTCAATCTCTCCGCATTGTTCGCCGACGGCGAGATTGCGGGCGACGATGTTAAGACGGTTGTTGAGAGCGATATTGCCGCACAGAATGTGAAAGATCGGCCGTTGCGGCTCATAGGCAAATATTCTTCCGTGTTCGCAAATGATCGAAAGCGGTATGGCGTGAAGTCCCATGTTCGAGCCGACCTCGACGCAGATTCCGTTTGCCGGCAGCAGACCGCGAAACAGGTCGACCTCAGCCTCCGCCCATTCGCCATACATATCTACATTCTGGCTGATGAGATCGCCGCGCAGCAGGATAAAACGGCCCCAGCGGCAATCCTTCAGATATGTCTGCATCGACTCTTTCGCCTCCTTGAAGTTTTCGCCGCTGCGCCGGCCCGAGACGACGCTCTTTAGCTTTAGCACGTTGCCGAAAACCTGTCGGGCGAAGGCAGGAGAAGCCGTCAGTCTGGATCTCTTGGCGCGGATGACCGCTTCGAGCGGCTTGGCTCCGCGATGACATGGTCGCAGCGGACGCGGAATATTCACCTCTCCGGCAAGACGTCGCGATCGCGGCGTCACGCGCTCTTCGCGTCCAGCGCTTTGTCCAGCGTCTTGTCAGCCGGCCTGGAAGCCTCGTGAATTGTCGAACGAATGGCCGAAGCCGCGCCTGTCGCCGGACGCGACCTTGAAGGCATTGCTCGATCTGCCGCCGCGAACGCCTATCGAAAATCTGCTTCCAGGACGAAGCGCGCATCGGCCAGAGGAACCGCCTCGTGCGGCAAGTGGCGGCAAGTGGCGGCAAGTGGCGGCGTGGAATGCGGCCGCGTCAGCCCGCCGATCCAGCACGTGACAGGGGCGCGCCGCAAAGGGCGAGCCGGGTCATCCGACCAATTGTGGCGCCTTTGCCACAAAGGAGCAAAATCGACGCGAGAGAGCCAGGAAAAGTTCTCGTCTCGGTAGTAAAAATCAGAATCTGATGACTAGAATACATGATCCGAGAAGTTAACGCACAGTAACTATCGGCGACTGCCCATACGCTTTCGAAAGCAGCAGTGCAGGATGAATCGCATGTCCAATAAAGAGATTATTCGCGCGCGACATAGTATTCGTCCTGCTTCCAAAACATCCCGATCATCTCGTCATACGCTCTTCGCGTCCAGCGCTTTATCGAGCGTCTTGTCCGGCGCCTTAGCAGGCGGCTTCGTGCTGGCGACAGGGCTGGTCGCGCCGACGCCCTCTCAAGCATTTACCTGCGACAGCGTCACCAACCCGGCGGGCGGCAACGCGGGCGCGACCGATAATGGCAATGCCACCGCCACCGCCTGCGGCTCGCTAGCCAATGCCAACGGCTCGGCTGCAACCGCGACAGGCTACAGCGCCAACGCCACTGGCGCGAATGCTACGGCGACAGGACAGAACAGCTTCGCCAATGGCGCCTTCGCCACGGCGACGGGCGCCTTCGCCAGCGCCAACGGCGCGTCCGCCACGGCCACGGGCCGAGGCAGCGTCGCCAACGGCGCGAGCGCCACCGCGACGGGACAGAACGCCAACGCCATTGGAGCCAGCGCCACGGCGACGGGCCAGGCGAGCAACGCCTTTGGAGCGAGCGCCACCGCGACCGGGGCCTTCGCCAACGCCAACGGTAGCTCCGCTACCGCTACGGGCCAAGGCA
>JALHNR010000119.1 GCA_022843525.1 Methylocystis sp.
CGACGACAAAATACGTCAAGAATCTCTGAGCGAGAGGCAACGAGATGAAAATGTCACTCAAGACTCTCTTCAGCGCCGCGTGCCTCGGATTATGCGCCGGCGCGCTCGCTCCCGAAGCAGCGCTCGCTCATGGCGAAAAGGCCCTGGAGCCTTTCGTCCGCATGCGTACGATCCAATGGTACGACGTGGCGTGGTCGAAGGCGAAGCTCAACGTCAATGAAGAGGTCGTCATCACCGGTAAGTTCCACGTCAATGCGGACTGGCCGCGCGGGGTGGCGCAACCGGACGCGACCTATCTGAATGTCTCCGCGCCGGGGCCCGTCTTCATTCGAACCGAGCGTTACCTCAACGGACAATCATCCGTCAGCTCCTCCGCTTTGAAACTCGGCGGCGACTATGACTTCAAGATCGTGATGAAGGCCAGGATCCCGGGTCGCTTCCATCTTCATCCATTCGTCAATCTGCATGATGCGGGCTCCGTCGTGGGCCCGGGCCAATGGATGGAAGTTGACGGCGATGCCTCCGCATTCACCAACCAGATCAAGACGCTCGATGGCAGCGTGATCGACATGGAGACATATGGGCTCGCGAATGGCGTCGCCTGGCACGGCTTCTGGATCGCGCTCGGTTCGGCGTGGTTGCTTTGGTGGGTCAGGCGTCCGCTGTTTATTCCACGCTATAAAATGCTGCATGCCGGCCAGGAGGCGAGCCTTGTCTCCACGCTCGACCGGAAGATTGGCGCGGCGATCATCTTCGCAGTTCCGATGATCGTTTTCGGCGCGAACTTCGTAACCGATCTGCAGTATCCAAACGCCATCCCACTGCAGGCCGCGATGGATCAAATTGATCCGCTGCCGTCTGCTGTCGACGTCGGAGCGGTGCAGGTCAAGATTCAGCGCGCAGAATACAACGTGCCTGCTCGTGCAATGATCATGACCGCCTTGCTCCATAACGGATCCGACCATCCCGTCCGGGTTGGCGAGTTCTCGACCGCGAATGTGCGCTTTCTCAACCCCGCGGTAGTCCAGCCGCCACAGGACGAAGGCGCAACTTTGGCTGCACGCGAAGGGCTGAGCATCGACACGGCCGATCCCATTGCGCCGGGCGAGACGAGAACGATCCGCATCACGGCCGAGGATTCGCTTTGGCAGCGGGAAAGGCTCGATGGCCTGATCCGCGACGCGGATACGCGGATGGGAGGCTTACTCTTCCTCTATGACAATGCGGGCCAACGCTATGTCTCCAGCGTGTCCGCTCCGGTCATCCCGAAATTCTACTGACAATCTCGCGCGGCGGGGCAAAGAGCGTCGTGCGCGCGAAAACAATCAGGCCAACCAAAGGAGCGGCCATGAGCACCACCGCGCAAACAATCTCCCAAAGCACGCCGCAGGCGCCTTTCAATCTCCCCTGGTACCTGAGAGACCTGCCGAAATATCTCCTGACCTTCGCGGTGATGACCGTCATCTACGTCGGCTTTAGAATGTATCAGGGCGCCTATGCTATTTCGACCGGCCTAGATTCTTCCGATCCTGCGTTCGACGTTCATTGGATGCGATTGCTCTACCTCGAAGGCGCATTTCTGTTGATCGTGTTTCCGTCGCTATGGGGCTATCTTTGGTTCACCCGCGACCGAAACCTCGACAAGATTACGCCAAAGGAGGAGATTACGCGCTACTTCACGCTGACGATGTGGATCAGTATCTACACATTCGCGGTTTATTGGGCCGGCAGCTATTTTGCGGAGCAGGACAATTCCTGGCATCAGGTTTCCGTCCGCGACACGCCTTTCACCGCCAACCACATCATCGAATTCTACTTCAACTTCCCGTTCTACATCCTGATGGGCGGCTCGGCGTGGCTCTACGCGAGGACCCGCCTGCCGCTTTACGCCAAGGGGATTTCCCTCCCTCTAACGCTTGCGGTCGTCGGACCGTTCATGATCTTCGTTAGCGTGGGATTTAACGAGTGGGGCCACACCTTCTGGTTTCGCGAGGAGTTCTTCGCAGCGCCGATTCATTGGGGTTTCGTCACTGGCGTGTGGTTTGCTCTCGGCGTCGGCGGAATTTTGCTGCAACAGGTGATGCGTCTCATTCAACTGTTGGACCAGATTGAGGACGCGGCCTGACAAAGGCGCCTGCAGTGCGTGCGTCCCGACGAATCCTCGGGGCGCTCGTTTCCAAGCTGCAATCCGCATCGACGCTTGCGCCCGATTCGCATCGCCAAAAAAATAGGAGAGATCAAATGCCTCTTGTGCGCATCGATCTCATCGAAGGCAAACCTGTCGAATATCGTCGCGGCATCGGCGATATCATCTACGACGCGATGATCGAGGTCTTGAACGTTCCCAAGGACGACCGCTTCCAGGTGATCGCCGAACATCCAGAACACGCCCTCATCGCCGACGAGAATTACCTTGGAATCAAACGCACGCAGGACTGCGTGTTCATCCAGATCACGCTCAACGCAGGTCGGTCGGTCGAGCAGAAGAAATTCTTTTATCGAGCGGTGGCGACAGAACTTCATTCCCGCCTGGGACTTCGCGTTGAGGACGTTTTCATCAGCCTCGTCGAGGTTCCCAAGGAGAACTGGTCGTTTGGGAATGGCGAAGCGCAATACGCTGATATGTGAGTCGTGGAATGACAATTGGCCGACTGACGATCAAGAGCATCAGGGCGCGGCCTTTGATCCTCAAATTGGAACGCCCGATCGTCGCCAGAATAGCGACGATCTCCGACTGGCCTGTGATCCTCATCGATCTTTTCACAAACGAGGGTGTCGTCGGGCGAAGCTACCTCGAACCGTACACGGCGAAGGCGATGAAATACATCGTCGCCGCCTTGGAGGATTTTGGCGAGCTTCTCGAGGGTCATGCCGTCGCGCCGACCGAGATATTCGAGCTCACCCGCAAGTCTCTGCATTTCGTTGGCTACCAGGGTTTGAGCATGATCGCCGTCTCGGGCCTCGATATGGCGGCGTGGGACGCCTTGGCGAAGGCCGCGAATCTACCCTTGTGCATGCTCCTCGGCGGCACGGTTGGGCCGGTGAAGGCATATAACAGCAACGGTCTTTGGCTGAGCGATCCGGCGCATTTAGGCGAGGAAGCAGCGAGACTCATCCAGGAAGGCGGATTCGCCGGACTGAAGATCCGGCTGGGCCGCACAACGGCAGATCAGGATTTGCGCGCGATCGAGGCGGTGCGCGCGGCGGTCGGCGCCGACGTTCGTTTGATGGCGGATTTCAATCAAGGGCTCGATCTTGCTGAAGCGCTCATGAGGTGCCAATCGGTCGACAGCTTGGGCCTGGATTGGATCGAGGAACCCATCGTTTACGACAATCTGGATGGCTATGCGCGCCTCGCTTCGCAACTGAAAACGCCGTTGCAGATAGGAGAAAACTTCTACGGTCATCGGGATTTGCACCGTGCGCTTCAAATGAAGGCGTGCGACCTCGTTATGCCGGACTTCATGAGGATCGGCGGTGTAACCGGCTGGTTAAAATCGGCAGCCATTGCGGCGGCGTTCGGGGCGCCCATTTCTACGCACCTCTATCCAGAGGTCGGCGCCCACGTCATGCGGGTATCAGAAACGTCGCATTGGCTTGAGTGGCAGAATTGGGTGAATCCAATCCTGAAGCAGCCCTATGAGATCGTCGAGGGCATGTTGCATATACCCGCTGTGGCCGGAACAGGCCTTGATTGGGATGAAGCTGCTATTGCAGTCAGAGACTAACTGCTTGTGCGGCGCCCGCTGCATACAAGCGGCATGGGCGTGAACCGTCGAAGTGAATGCTGGCCGATCGGTCGGCGGCCGGAAAGGTTCCCGCGCAGGAGCGCGCCCTGTCGTCGCGCCACGACAAAGCAATATTGTCCATCTTCATCGACCGTGGCGCGCCAACTGGCGTAGCGGCCTTGGTCGGGGTCAAGCGAGCGAATACGCGCGAAAGTCGTCCGAATCGACGGCTTCGCTCATCTCAGGCCAGCCGCCTTCAAAATGGCGTCGGCGTCCGCCAGCCATACAACGTCGTCGGCCTTGAGGCGCAAAAGAACGCGCCGCAGCGCCGAGGCGCCGTCAGGCGTGCCGACGACAAAAGGGTGAATCCCGATGACCACAGTCGTGGCGTCTCGCGCGGAGTCGGCGCGGGCCTCGTTGGCCAGTTCCAATACATAGTCCAACCAGAGCGTCTCGATCTCTCTGGCGGTCTTCATCCGCGCCAGATATTGCCCCATGTCGACGGTTACAGCCGGATAGGGCAGCAGGATGAGCGAGCCTTCCGGCGTCTTCAAACGTGAAACGACATCCGAATCCATCTGGTCGAGCGTGTAGGCGACGCCTTCGGCGGCCATCGCCCGCATCGTATCGCGATTGGCGTAGACGCTCGGACTCGACCAGCCCGTCGGCCTGACGCCGGTCGCTTCAGCGATGAGATCCAATGTTCGGCGAATGTAGGCCTTTTGCGCGGCGATCCCGCTCCGGAGCGGCAACATGTCGCTTGTGTTGTTCATGCCGTGCGCGACGATCGGCGCGTTCGGCGCCATCGAACGGAACTCCTTCCAGACCGATGGATGCTTGCCGAAAAATTCCGCGTTCACCACGATGGTGAGCGGCACATTGAGTTCCTTAAATAGACGGCCGACGCGGACAACGCCCCAGTCGATTGCATATTGACGGAACGCCTCGTTCACGAGGTCGGGATTGCGCGATGCAAGATCTGGACGGAAGATCGGACCTTGGCCGAAGCCGAACTCCTCGACGAAGAACGCGAAGCTGACTGCGACTTTTTTGCCGCCAGGCCAGGCGGCGGTGTGGATCGTTTCGCGCTCGAAGCCCGTGACGCGATCAATGCGATCTTGCGCGCCGCTCTCGAGAGGAAGCAGAGCGGCAAAAACGAGCGCGACTCCGACGATAAGGCCAACGTCAGGAATATGTCGCGCCGTGATCGCGGCTGCAGGGTTCAGGTTCACGGAAGATCGCTCAAGCTCTTCGCGCCGGGCCCCGGCGTGATCAGCGCCGGCCATTGACGCGAGCCGAACGGCACTTGCGGCGGCAGCACCACAGTCATCTTGCGCTTCGCGTCTTCGTCGATGATCGCTTGCCGGGCGTCTCCGCCCATCAATTCAAAATCCATGAGATGATAGTCGCCGAAGAATGCGGCGCCAACGGATCGATCGGCGATGATGCGGGTGAGCGACTCCAGCATGTCGTCGGGCGTCGTGGTGAAGGATATCGTCTCGATCAGCATCAGACGATCATTGATGGCCTCGGGGCCGAAGAACTGCGCGAGCACGCTAAACAGGACGTTGTTCTGGCGGGCGACATAGATCGTATTGCTGGCCGCATAGGTTTTGTCCCAGTCGGCGCCAAGCGTCTCTTTCCAACCGCCGATGACATCCATCCAATGGGCGACCTGGGTTTGCGCCGCCCAAGCGATATTTTTCTTCAGCAGCGGCGACTGCTTCTTGGCGAATTTTTGCAGGCCATCTGCTGAGATCGCGTTGCTTTTCAGGCACTCGTCCATGAACGCGATATTGTTCTGCAGAATGCTTCGATTGTTCGTTCGCCAGTCTTTTTGCATTCCGCTCGCGTCAAGCGTGTCGAGCGCGGATTGCATGCGGCTCCTATACGCCGCCAACGCGCCGCGCCATGTCGTGTCCTTGGGACTGTTCAAATACGGAACGACGACTTCGGCCAACGCCATGGTGCTGTGGCCGACCGATTTCAACAACTGATAGACGATCGGCGCCTGCGGCGCCTCAATCGGCGCCATGCCGGGGCGATAAAGGATAAATCGCCCGCCGGCGCCGGAAAACAGTCCGAGAATAATTGGATGCTTGGCGAGGATGTTTTTCTTGAAGATCTGCGCGGCGTCGCCATACAGCTGGAACATCGTCGTATTCAGCTGCAGCACATTTTTGTTGGCGATTTCGGCGGGGCTGGCCGCCTCGACGCCGACGAGTCCTGTGAAGTAGCTTGGCGACTCCGTCGCGCACGCGGGCGAAGCCGATAATCCAAAGACGACAACCGACGACAGCAGCTTGCGGAGACCGCTCGTCGTGAGCGTGGTGGGCATCATGAGACTCTCCAGTGAGATGAGGACAGCATAGGCGCGGCGTGGACGGGCGACTGTGTCGACGATAGATGCGGGGGCGTCGTGCGATCGCCTCAGGCGCGCCGGGTTCGCTTATCCTCCGCTATTTCGGGCATACTGCCCCGGTGTTGATCCAAGCTTCGACGAGCGCCCCCGCCTCCTTCTGCGTTCCCGGCGCGGGCTGGCGGCCAAATCCGGGCGACCAAGCCCAGCCTACGAGCGTGTCGTCGCCAATGTGGCGCGCAAGCGCCTCCAGCGAACGGCCGCCATTGCGCGTCTGATCTTTGATCTGCGCACAGATCTCGCCGAGCGTTTTGCCTTCCCAACCCATTTCGCGCGGCGCGAGACGCCATTCGTGGTGACCGGGAACGCGGCCGGGATCAAAATTCGCGTCCTGATGGCAGATCGGACAGCGCATCGCCGTGAGGCCTCGGCCATCCGGTCCCCGCTCGACCGGCGGCTGGTGACTCCGGCCCAGTTCACCCTGATGCGGGCGATCGCCGGCGGGATGGCAATTGACGCAGCGCGGGTTGGTCAAGACTTTGCCGAGTTCCGTAAACAACGCCGCCGACCGCGTCGCGGCGTCGCCGATATCGGCAAATGTTTCCGGAGTTGCGAGCGTCGCCGATCGGCTGTCGCATGTCACGCATGTCGTCAGTCCCACGACCGCTGCGAGAACCGCAAATTTCATCTTCGGCCCCCCTCCCGCGCCGCACTCATGCGAAACGCCGTTTCGCTAGGTCAGATATCGTCCCGGATCGGCGAGAACGACGTCGCGCACCGCCTCGTGATATTTGAAGTAGCCCGTGCAGCGGCAGAGATGGCCGTCAAACGCGTCAGCGATCGTTTTCTCAAGATCGGCGCGCGCCACCGGCGTCTTCGCCAGACGCTCGAGCAGAACCTGTCCCTCGTTCAAGAAGCCGGCGGTGCAATAACCGCATTGGAACGCGAAATGGTCGATGAACGATCTTTGCAGCGCAGTGAGTTCGCCGTTCGTCGCATGCCCTTCCACGGTCCGAATGGATTTCCCGTTGAAGCTCGCCGCCGGAACGATGCAGGTTGGACTGGTGTGGCTCGTCCCGTCCGCATCGTCGATGATCACTGCGCAACTGAGGCACTGCCCGGCGCCGCAACCAAACTTGGTCCCCGTGAGCCCAAGGCGCTCGCGCAAAAAATCATTCATGGTCAGCTCGTCGCGCACCTTCACCGGGCCGTATGCGCGCCCATTGATCCTCATGCGCACAGTCGTCACGTGAGCGCTCCCTTGAGCTCTTGTTGAGTCACCGGCAAGGCGTGGAAGCGACGCCCAGTCGCGTCGAAGATCGCGTTCAACAACGCCGGAACGATGGGAATCATAACGACCTCAGCCATGCCCTTTGGCGGATCGTTCGGCAGCGGGGGCAATATTTCGATCTCGAGCGCTTGCAAAGGCAAGTCCGACCCCCGCGCGATCAGGTATTGCCCGAGATTCCATTGCCCGTTGCCGGGTCCATCTTCATAAAGCGGCAGCGATTCGAGCAGCGCGTAGCCGACGCCCATCGCGAATCCGCCCTGCGCCTGACCAAGCACGATTTCAGGCGTCAGCGCGCGACCACATTCGAGGACAGTATATGCCCGGTCGATGCGCAAGGCGCCGGTGTCGCGTTCGATCTCGACACGAACCAGCGCGCCGCACAAGGATGTGTAGGAGGTCCCGATCCGGTTGAACGCGGTGGGCGGGTATTTGACGTCGGCGCGATCTAAGCGAACGAATTTTCCTGAGCCTTTTCGCACCGCCAGCGCATCAATTTCCGCCGTCCACGCTTGTCCGCCGATCGCAAAGGTCGCTTTCGACCATGACCAGCGCGAGAAGCTGTGCGTCATCGCCGCTGTCACGCCCTTACGCGCATGGGCCCTTGCGGCGATGTCCGATAGCGGCAAGGCTCTCAGCGCCGGCATCACGAGCCGCCCCTGCTCCCAACGCGCCGCCTCCCATTTCGCGGCTCTCGGATCGGTTGGCGCGAGTCCCCACAGTTCGAGCGCCGCGGGCCACAAGCCGAACCGGAAGATGACGCGGGCCGCTTCGGACGCCGAATGAGTCCCGACGTGCGCGCCAATCGAGGAACTGGTTGGCGAACTGATCGCCGGAACCCAGCGCGGATCGCGTTGCGCGGCGTCCTGCGTCGCCTGGTCCATCGTGTAGGAATCGCCGGAGGTGACGAGCCCGAGCGCGGCGAAGCGGTCGACTTCCGCGACGGCGACTTCGTCGGCCACGGCGCCGAGATGAGCCGCGACCCGGTTCGCAAGCGCCGTCCCTATGCCGTTCCCCATCTCGACGTGATCGCAGCGGATGGAGATCCGACCCTTTGGGTCGACCTCAACTGACGACAAAGAAGTGTCGGCTCCGCTGCCGTAATCCTTGGTGACGCAAGCCACGCCCGTGCCGACGACACTCCCTGGGCGCCGCCCACGCGCTTTCTCTTCGGCGCGCTGTCGCCAGATCGCATGCTTTTCGAGTCTGTCGAGGATCTCGGGCGTGCGAACCACGACGTCATACGTGTTTCCCGCCATTGTCCGACCGCCGGTCTTCAGCGCGTTGCGTCGGCGAAATTCGATCGGATCAATCGCCAGCGTCGACGCCGCCTCGTCGATCAACACTTCCAGCGCCGTCATCGTCTGCAGCGTGCCATAGCCGCGCATCGACCCGGCCGTCACGCCGCGTGAATGCAGCGCGACTGTTGTAACGTCGACTTTTGGAACATCGTAGAGGCCTATCGCGGCATTGGCGGAAACCGCCGCCACGCTGGCCGAATAATTTGCGAGGCCGCCGCCATTCAGCACATGGTCAGCGGCGAAGGCGGAAATTTTGCCTGTCGCTCGATCGACGCCGATGCGCGTGCGCATCTTGAAAGCATGCCGCTTAATTCCCCCCTGGAACTGCTGATAACGGTCTTGGGCGAGCCGCACGGGGCGACGGGGAAGGAACATCGCCGCCAGCGCGACGTAAAGCGGGAACGGCGTGTGGTCGCGTCCGCCAAATCCGCCGCCCATATATGCGAAATGCGCGTTGATATGCGCCGGCTTGAAGTTCGCGCGGGCGTTGCCCAGCAGAGTTGCGACGGAGGTCGCGGCGTCATACGGCGACTGCACGCCGAGCACCAGTTCGAGGTTTTTGCGGTCGGCGTCATACCAGGCAAGACCGCATTCGGGCTCGAGAAACATCGGGTCAACGGATTGGGTCTCGAATTCGCGGTCGAGAACGAGAAGATTTGGATTGTCGGCCTCAAGTTCCGCGCGGATCTGTTCGCCGTAGCTTGCCGCATTGGCGTAGGCGGCCCCTGTCGGCACGGGAAGCCGCGCCCATATTGGGCCGCCGCCGTCTTGAAAGAACCCTGGACTGACCCAGCCATCCTTGACCGGCGAGTACACGTCGGGCGCGTCGGGCGTCGCGCCGGCGACGCGCGTGAAACGAAACGCGCCGTAGTCGCGCTCGACGACGGGGCCGGTTTCCGCGCCGAATTTCAGAAGCGCGTCATTGCGTAATGCGAGCCGCGCCTGATCGAAGGCGTCGAAGCTTTCATAAATCAACAGAGCCGCCGGCTGACCGAGATACAAAGGCGTCTTGCCCACCGGGCAGAACAGGTCGCCGGAATAGAATTTGGGAACGCGGGCGCCGATGCGCGCGAGATCCGTCGCGGTGACGATCACGGAGGGTTTCAAAGCGCCGCTCAAGCGCGCGAGATCGACGCCTTCGTAGATGTGCGTGGCGTTCACCGTCCGAATGAGCATGGCGTGCGCGGTATGCGTCGGCCATCCCGGGAGATCCGCGGCGCGGAAGTCGGACGCATACAGCTTCGCCCCGGTGACTTTGGCGACTCCATCAATCCGGCCCGCGCCCGTCGCGGCCGGGTTCCAGCGCTGCCTTCCAGGCAGCGTCTCGCGTGCGGCGAATCCAGGTTCATTCGCTAGGGCGAGACGCGACAGGCTGAGCGCAATGCCGCTCGCGGTGACCAGTTTGGCGAACTCGCGTCGAGAAGCGTCCACGCGCCGACCTCTTGGTTCCAGCCCGGCAACCGCCAACGGCGATGCTTTCATTCGCACGGGCATAGATCGCCAGCAAGCTCGGCTCTCCGCGCCTTGGTCTCTACAGGCGCTGATCCCCCCGAGATCAATCCGACTAAATGCAGCAGCCGTAAGTGGCGTTGCGTGAAGGGCTGCTAACCAAAGTCGTCCGACAACGGGGTCCGCGCCGAGCCGCACGACCGTCAGTCGTCGTTCGCATCGACTGCGGCGGCGCTATCGCCGCCGTCGATCACAGCGAAGGGATCGCGCCGCGACGAAACCGCGGCCGACGAGCCTCGCGCCCACTACGCCGCGGCGCGCAGTTGCGCGACTCGCACCGGCACCGGCGGATGCGAGAAATAGAAGGTGGCGTAGAGCGGATCGGGCGTCAGCGTCGCGAGGTTGTCGCGCGTCAGCCGCGTCAAAGCCGAGATCATCGGCTCCTTGCCGACGATATCGCGGGCGAAGGCGTCGGCTTCAAATTCCGCGCGACGCGACCGCCACGCGAGCAAGGGCGACAGAACATGCGAGATCGGCTCTCGCGCAAGCAGCAGCGCGACGAGCACCACGCCGGGGTCGTTCGGCAGGCCGAGCCAGCCGGCGAAGACATCCGAGCCGAAGGCCCACCATAGCACCGCGAAACCGACGAAGGCGATCGCAGCAGCCAGCGCCAGCATCTGCCGCACATGGCCAAATTTGAAATGACCGAGTTCATGCGCGAGAATCGATTCGATCTCGTCCGGCGAATGTTTCTCGAGCAGCGTGTCGAAAAAGACGA
>JALHNR010000120.1 GCA_022843525.1 Methylocystis sp.
CGGATTTCGGCTGCAGATTGATCGCCAGATCGCCCATCTCCGGCGCCTTGCGCATATAATAATGCCGCACCAGACCGTTGAAGTTGAACGGGGCGGCCGCGCCCGCATAGGACTGAACCGAGGTCAGCTCCGGAATGTCTTTCAGACGCTCGGCCGCCGCCGTCAGCACCCGATCCGTTTCTTCGAGCGAAGCGCCGCGCGGCAGATCGACGACCACCGCGATCTCCGACTTGTTGTCGAACGGCAGCAGCTTCACGCGGACGGTCTTCGTTGCGAAGAGCGCCATGGAGAGAAGCGTCGCAAGACCGACGCCGATCAGAAACCATTGCGAACGCTTTCGGCCCTTCAACAGAGGCGTCGCGACGCGCACATAGAAATTGCCCATGGGGCCGCGTTCATGCGCATGATCGACGCCGTCGCCGCGCTCCTGCGCGAAACGTTTGCCGGCGACCTTGAGCAGAAGCCAGGGCGTAATGGTCATAGCGACAAAAAAGGAAAAGATCATCGCGAGCGAAGCGTTCGCGGGAATGGGGCTCATATAGGGGCCCATCAGACCCGAGACGAACATCATCGGCAGAAGCGCGGCGACAATGGTGAGCGTCGCGACGATGGTTGGATTGCCGACTTCCGCCACGGCTTCCACAGCCGTATCGATCAGGCTGCGGGAGCCGCGCATATGCCAGTGACGCACGATATTTTCAACGACGACGATGGCGTCGTCGACCAGGATGCCGATCGAGAAGATCAGCGCGAAAAGACTGACGCGATTGATCGTATAGCCCATCAGCCATGAGGCGAAGAGCGTGAGCAGAATGGTCGTCGGGATGATGACGAAGACGACGACGCCCTCGCGCCAGCCGACCATCACCACGATGAGCGCGACGATCGAGACGGTCGCGAGCGCAAGATGGAAAAGCAGTTCATTGGCCTTTTCGGTGGCCGTCTCGCCATAGTCGCGCGTCACCGCGATCTCAATATCGTCGGGGACGATGCGGCCTTTGACGGCCTCCAGCCGATGCATGACCTCGTCGGCGACGATGACGGCGTTAGCGCCCTTGCGCTTGGCGATCGCGATGCTGACAGCGGGGCGCTTATCAAGGCCGCCGGCGGCGTTGCGGGTCATGGTCCAGCTGAGTCGGTCGGGCTCGGCCGCCCCGACGCGCACATCGGCGACGTCCTTCACATAGACGGGTCGGCCGTCTCTCGTGGTGAGCAGCAGCAGGCCGACATCGGGAACGCCCTGCAAGGTTTGGCCGGCGACGACCGGCACGGCGCGATTGGCCTCGCGAAACGCGCCGACGAGAAAGGAGCGGTTGGCGTTGTTCAGCTTGTCGATGAGCTGATTGAGCGTCATCCCATATTGCGACAGGCGCTCCGGATCAGGTTCGACGCGGATCTGATTGGGGCTGCCGCCGACGATATAGCTCAGGCCGACGTCATTGACCTTGGTGAGGTCGTGCTGCAATTCCTCGGCGACCTGATAGAGACCGTTGTCGGTCCATCGATCGGCGCGCTCCGGCTTCGCCGACAGCGTCAGCACGACGATCGCCACGTCATCAATGCCGCGGCCGATGATCAGCGGCTCGGGAATGCCCTTCGGCAATTCGCCGATATTGGCGCGTATCTTGTCGTGAATGCGCAGCACGGCGTTGTCCTGCGGCGTGCCGACAAAGAAGCGCGCCGTGACGACCACATTGTCGTCGCGCGTCTGCGAATAGACATGCTCGACGCCGTTGACGCCCTTGATGATGTCCTCAAGCGGGCGGGTGATGAGTTCGATCGCGTCTTCAGCCTTATAGCCGTTCGCCGACACCATGATGTCGACCATCGGCACGGAGATCTGCGGCTCCTCCTCGCGCGGCAGCGAGCGCAGTGCGATCAGCCCGACAAGAATCGAGGCGATCAGCAGCAGCGGCGTCAGCGGCGAATTAATGAAAGTGCGGGTTAGCGTTCCGGAAATGCCGGGGCGAAACTCTGCGCTCATGGCGTCGACACCACGTCGCCGTCATGGAGGCCGGAAAGAATCTCAACGCCGTCGCCGTGCGCTTCGCCAAGCTGAATGACGACCTCTTCGCCGGAGGCGAGTCGGACGAAATCCACGCCGGCGCGTCGATAGACCGCGCTGCGCGGGATGATGATCGTGTCACGCTTGCCCGTCGTGACGTAAACCCGCGCCCGTTCGCCGACGAAATAGTCGCCGAGTCCTACGACGTCGACGTCGGCGATGACGCGGCCGCCCTGAATTTCGGGATAGACGATGCGCACGCGACCCTGCTTGCGCCCGCCGCCCGCCTCTTCGTGCAGGCCGCGCGCGCCGATCTCGACCTTGTCGCCGGCGCGCATGAAACGCGCGTGGCGCTCAGGCAATTGCAGACGCAGGATATATTTGTCTTCGGCGATCGTCGCGATGGTTTCGCCGGGCATCACGACGCGGCCTATGGAAACCGGAATGGTGAGGATGCGCCCTGGTCCCGGCGCGCGCACCGAGCCTTCCGCCGCCTGCTGCTCGATGACGCCACGGTCGGACCGCAAGGCCGAGAGGTTGCGGTCGGCGACGTCGAGTGCGGTTTTAGCGTGATCGAACAGCGCCTTGGTATAGACACCGCGCCGAAACAGTTCCTGCGCGCGATCGAAATCGCCCTGCGCCTTCTCGCGCTGCGCCTGCTGCGAGCGGATCCGCTGATCGAGCGCCTGCATCTGCAGAAAAAGTTTCTGATCGACGATCGAAGCGATCTCCGCGCCGCCGGCGACGTCATCGCCCTCTTTGATCTTGAGCGCGCTCAAGGTGCCGCCGATGCGGGCCCGCGCCGTTAATTGGTGCGCCGGCTCGACGGATGCGACGACGGCTTTAAGGTCCTCGACCGGGGCGACCCGGATCGTGAGCTCTCCTGCATCGGCGCCCGAGGACAGGGCAAGCGCGGCGAGGAGCGCCGTCGGCGCAAAATGGAAGCGGCACATTGGTCTCATGCAGGCCAGTTATATGCACAAAGCATAAATTAGCAATAGCGAATTTAAGTTCGGCGAAGGAGAGGGCGGCGCGCGGCCGCCGAATTCCCGCGGTCGCGTCAGCCCCAAAGATTGCACCAGCCACGTGCGCTGACGGGCCCGCTCACCACGCCGCAGCCCGATGGGGCGTTGAACCAGGAGCAGTTGGCGCAACTTTGCCGGCCGTTCGGCGCGCCGCGGTAGGCGGCCGCAGATTTGCTCGACTTCGCTTGCGCGCTCGTTGTGCTCAGTCCAGCCGCTGCCGCGCCCAACAGCAACATCAAGGAGCGGCGCGTCGGCGCGAGACATCCAGCCATTTCTCTCTCCCTTCGCAATCCGTCCGTTCTCGGACGATTCCATTAAATTAGAGGAACGTAATATACTGGATTTCCGTCGGCTTGAATGCGACATAAGCGCTCTTCGGAAGCGCCTCCTGGCGCGCTTGACAATTATATTCAATAATCATAATTTAGAGAGTATGAATGTAAATCTGCTTGCGCTCGCGCCGAAGGCTGCGGAGGCCGAAAGCTTTCTCAAGGCGCTGGCCAATCGCCATCGGTTGATGGTGCTTTGTCAGCTGCACGGGGGCGAGCTGTCGGTGACAAAGCTGCAGGAGGCGATAGGGCTGAGCCAATCGTCGCTCTCGCAGCATCTTGCGCGGTTGCGCGAAGACAAGCTCGTCAAGACCCGCCGCGAATCGCAGACGATTTACTATTCCTTGTCCGATGGAAACGTCTCGCGGATCATCGGACTGCTCTATGAAATGTTCTGCGCCGACCAGTGCGGCAAGCCGGCCAAACCGCGCGCGCGCGCCAAATCGAAGGAACTCACGCGATGAGCATTGATCGCATCATCATGGCCTTTGCCGGGACAATGATCCTCCTGAGCCTGCTTTTGGCGCAGTTATTCAGTCCGTGGTGGCTCTTGCTCACAGCTTTCGTCGGCGTCAACCTGTTGCAGGCGGCCTTCACCGGCCTCTGCCCATTGGCGATGGCGCTGAAGCGGTACGGCGCCAAATCGGGCGCCGCCTTCTAGACGTCATCGATGTTCAGCATGGGTGCGTTAATCGTTCGCAGCGCGCCTGAGTGAAGACTTTGGATCGTGAGCGAAGAAGGGCAGACGATGCCGTCTGATTGGATCGACGAAACGCCCTCCTTGCGCAGCCTCGACGCGGCGACGAAGGCGCTTCTGCGGGACTCCGCCATGCGCAAGCAAATTCCGCGAGGCGCCGTGCTGTTTCGGCCCGGCGATTATTGCGCGCATTTTCCGCTGATCGTTTCGGGCTCGGTGCGGGTGCAGCGGGTGACTGAATCGGGTCGTGAAATCGTGCTTTACCGGGTCGGCGCGAACGAAACCTGCGTTCTCACCACGGCCTCGCTGCTCTCGGATGACGCCTATGCGGCCGAGGGCGTCGCCGAAACCGACGTCACCGCCTATGTCGTGCCCGCCGATCGGTTCAACGCGTTGATGAACGCGTCGGAAGGTTTTCGCGCGCTGGTGTTCGACGGCTACGGCAAGCGACTTGCCTCGCTGATGTCGCGCATCGAGGAAATCGTCTGCACACGCATCAATGTTCGCTTGGCCGAACGTCTTCTCGCGCTGCGCGGCGCCGGTGATAAAATCGCGGCGACGCAGCAGGCGCTCGCCGCAGATCTCGGCACCGCACGTGAAGTCGTCGGCCGTACGCTGAAAGCGTTTGAGCGCTCAGGCTGGGTGAAATTGTCGCGCGGCGGCGCCGAGATCGTCAATCTGGCGGCGTTGCGATCGCTCTGCGACGCACAGCGTGACTAAGTCGCGGACATGCGCGCACCAAGCGTGCATGTCATCGCTAATGAGCGCAACCGTCAGCGCGAAACGTGATGCGCGCAAGGCGCAAGGGGGGACTTAAATGGCTCATATCGTCGTTATGGGCGCGGGGATCGGCGGCGTCGCCGCGGCGCTGGAAGTCCGCGAGGGACTTAAAAAGCAACATCAGGTTACGGTCGTTTCGGAACTCGAGAATTTTCAGTTCACGCCGTCCAATCCCTGGCTCGCGGTGCAATGGCGAAAGCCGGACGAACTCAAGGTGCCGCTCGCGCCGGTCTTCAAGAAAAAGAAGATCAATTTCATTCCCGTCGGCGCGAAGCGCGTTTTACCTGACGAAAACCGTCTCGAACTGCAGAATGGCGAGAGCATCGCCTACGACTATCTCGTCATTGCGACCGGTCCGAAGCTCGCCTTTGAGGAATTGCCCGGACTTGGACCTCACGGCGGACACACGCACTCGATCTGCACCCTGCAACATGCCGAGACCGCGTCGAAGGCCTATGAGGAGTTCTGTAAGAATCCCGGCCCGATCATCATCGGCGCCGCGCCCGGCGTCTCCTGTTTTGGTCCGGCGTATGAATACGCCATGATCCTTTCCACCGATCTGCGTCGGCGCGGCATCCGCGACAAGGTGCCGATGACGTACATCACGTCCGAGCCTTATGTCGGCCATCTGGGTTTGGGCGGCGTTGGCGATACGAAGGGAATGCTCGAATCGGCGTTCCGCGATCGCGACATCAAATGGATCGTCAACGCCAAGACGACCGCCATTGAACCGGGCCTTCTCAAATGCGCCGAGCTTGACGACCAGGGACAGGTCAAGAAAGAGCACGAAGTCCCGTTCAAATTCGCCATGGTGATGCCGGCCTTCAAAGGCGTCGACGCGCTGATGGGCGTCGAGGGACTCGTCAATCCGCGCGGCTTCGTCATCATCGACAAGAACCAGCGCAATCCGAAATACCGAAATGTCTTCGGCGTCGGCGTCTGCGTCGCCATCCCGCCTGTCGAGGCGACGCCGGTGCCGACGGGCACGCCGAAGACCGGCTACATGATCGAATCGATGGTGACCGCGACGGCGCATAATATCACCGCGCTGATCGCCGGGCGCGAAGCAAAAGAAGAAGGCACTTGGAATGCGGTTTGCTTGGCGGATTTCGGCGACAAGGGCGTTGCCTTCGTCGCCAAGCCGCAGATTCCGCCGCGCAACGTCAATTGGTCGAGCGAGGGGCGGTGGGTGCATCTCGCGAAGATCGCCTATGAAAAATACTTTTTGCGCAAGGTCCGCAAGGGGCAGAGCGAGCCTGTCTATGAGCGGTACATCATGAAACTGCTCGGCATCGAACGGTTGCGCCGCGCCCTGTCATAAGACGGCGCCGCAGCCATGCAACGCTAGGGCATGCAACGCTAGGGAATGGGTCGATGCGCACAAGACCATTGGGACGCGAGATCGCCATCGCGCTTGGGTTCAAGCTGCTGGCGCTCATTGTGCTTTACATCGCGTTCTTCGGTCCCGCGCATCGCATCAAGGTGACGCCGGCGCAGATGGCGGAAGCGCTGTCCGCCACCGCGCCGCGCTGACATCGATCAGGAGCTCAAAATGTTCGAATTCGACGTCGTCACGCTCTCGCGCCTGCAATTTGCGCTGACGGCGATGTATCACTTCCTTTTTGTGCCGCTGACGCTCGGCCTCGCGCTGCTGCTCGCGATCATGGAAAGCGTTTATGTGATGACGGGGCGAACCGTCTGGCGCGAAGCGACGCAATTCTGGGGCACGCTGTTTGGCATCAACTTCGCCATGGGCGTCGCCACCGGCGTCACGATGGAATTTCAGTTCGGCACCAACTGGGCCTATTACTCGCATTATGTCGGCGACATTTTTGGCGCGCCGCTCGCCATCGAAGGCCTGATGGCCTTCTTCCTTGAGGCGACCTTCGTCGGCCTGTTCTTCTTTGGGTGGAAACGCTTAAGCAAGGTCCAGCATCTCGTCGTCACCTGGCTTGTGGCGCTCGGCGCCAATTTCTCGGCGCTGTGGATTCTTGTGGCCAACGCCTGGATGCAGAATCCAGTCGGCGCCGCGTTCAATCCGCAGACGATGCGCATGGAGCTCACGTCCTTCTCCGAGGTGTTGTTCAATCCCGTGGCGCAATCGAAATTCGTGCACACGGTCAGCGCCGGCTATGTGACGGGCGCGATGTTTGTCATGTCGATCGCCGCCTATTTCATTTTAAATCGTCGTCATGTCGATATCGCTCGCCGCTCGCTGACGGTGGCGGCGAGCTTCGGCCTCGCTTCCGCGCTTTCGGTCGTCGTGCTCGGCGATGAGAGCGGCTATACGGCGGGCGAGAACCAGAAGATGAAGATCGCCGCGATCGAAGCGATGTGGGAGACGGAGCCGCCGCCAGCGTCCTTTACGGTCTTCGGCTTTCCCGATCTCAAGAGCGAAACGACGAAAGACGAAATTCGCATACCCTATCTCCTGGGCCTGATCGCGACGCGCTCGCTCGATAAGCCGGTGGAAGGCGTGAAGGCGCTGGTCGCGCGCGCGGAGACGCGCATCCGCAACGGCATGGCGGGGTATCAGTGGCTCGCGAAAGAAGGCGGCCATCCTAACGCCGTCGTTCCACCTGAACTCGATGCGTCGATGCGCGACGTCGGCCATTCGCTGCTCGTCAAGCGCATTCGCCCGGACATCGAGAATGCGACCGACGCGCAGATTCATGAAGCGGCGCTGTCGACGATCCCCGACGTGCCGGTGCTGTTCTGGTCGTTCCGAATCATGGTGGCGCTGGGGTTCTATTTCATCGCGCTCTTCGCCGTCGCGTTCTATCTGTCGAGCAAGCGCCGCTGCGGGAAGCCCTGGTTCCTGCGCATGGTCATGTATAGCCTGCCGCTGCCCTGGGTCGCCGCCGAACTCGGCTGGATCGTCGCCGAATATGGCCGGCAGCCGTGGATCATCGACGGGACGATGCCGACCTTCCTCGGCGTCTCGAACGTCCCGGCGTCGAATGTCGCGGCGAGCCTCGCGGCATTCGTGCTGTTCTACAGCGCGCTGGCCATCATCGATGTTGGGCTCATCGTCAAATATGTCCGCATCGGTCCGCGCGGGGTGGAGGCCGAGCCTCGGACCTCCGGCGCGCCCGTGCTTCCCGCGCCGGCTCCGGCGCAAACCCGATAGGAAAGGCGAAAGCGATGTTCGACTATATGACGCTTCGCTTCATCTGGTGGGCGATTCTCGGCGTCTTGCTTGTGGGCTTCGCCGTCCTCGATGGCTTCGACATTGGCGTCGCTATGCTGCATCCCTTCGTCGCGCGGAACGATGCGCAGCGGCGCGTGAGCCTGAACACGATCGGTCCTGTCTGGGAGGGCAATCAGGTCTGGTTCATTCTCGGGGGCGGCGCCGCCTTCGCGGCCTGGCCGCCGCTTTATGCGGTGTCCTTCTCCGGCTTCTATCTTGCGATGCTGCTGGTGCTGATCGGTCTCATTCTGCGGCCGGTGGCGATCACCTTCCGCGACAAAAGATCGGAGAGCGGCTGGCGCGAGACCTGGGACTGGGTCTTCTTCGTTTCTGGATTTGTCCCCGCGCTGATTTTCGGCGTCGCCTTCGGCAATCTTCTACTGGGCGTGCCCTTCCATTTCGATCAGGCGCTGCGCGCGACCTATGAGGGCGGCCTCCTCGGCCTGCTTAATCCGTTCGCCTTGCTCTGCGGTCTCGTGAGCGTCGCGATGCTCACGATGCAAGGCGCGGCCTGGCTGAGCGTGAAAAGCGACGGAGAGGTTTCGGTCCGCGCCCGCCGATATGGCGCGCTCGCCGCGATCCTGCTTGTTCTGCTCATTTCCGCTGCGGGACTGTGGACCATGCTCGGCGTCGAAGGATTTCGCATCGACGGCGTCATCGATCACGCCGGGCCTTCCAATCCGCTGGCGAAGTCGGTGACGCGGGAAGCCGGCGCCTGGCTCGATAATTACCGCGCCTACCCCTGGATGATCGCTGCGCCCGCGCTGGCGTACACGGGCGCGCTCGTTGCGGCGCTGGCCTTCGCCTTCTCGGCGGCCAGGATCGCGTTTCTCGCCAGCAGCCTTTCGGTCGCGGGCGTCGCAACCATGGCGGGCTTCAGCATGTTCCCGTTCCTGCTGCCGTCATCGACTCATCCGAACCAGAGCCTGACGGTTTGGGACGCGTCGTCGAGCAAAGCGACGCTCTCGCTCATGCTCATCGCGGTGATCGTCTTTCTGCCGATCGTCCTTGCCTACACCAGTTGGGTCTACTACGTGCTGCGCGGCGCAGTGACCGAGGCGGCGATCCGTCGCGGCGATGACTATTATTATTGAGCGGGAGAAAGCGTCAGATGTGGTATTTTTCCTGGATATTGGGGCTTGGGCTCGCCTGCGCCTTCGCCATTCTCAACGCCATGTGGCTCGAGCTCGACGACGACGACAGGCAGAAATAGCCGCGCGCGCTGAGCGAGACTTAGTCGCTGTGTAATTTCGTGCGCCGCGATAGCGTGACGCTACGATCGCTGCAGAGAGGGAAGACTGTCATGGTAGCCAATATCGGAAGGACCGATCGGATTATCCGCATCGTCGCCGGACTCCTCTTGCTCAGTCTCGTCTTCATCGGTCCGCAGTCGCTATGGGGACTCGTCGGGCTCATTCCGCTGACGACGGCCTTCGTGAACTTCTGCCCCGCTTACAAGCTTCTGGGCATGGATACGCTCGGCAAGTAGGTCGGCAAGAAACTCGGAAAGTAATCCGTCTCGCGTACAGGCCACGGCGCAAGCACGGTAAGACCAATGCGGCCGACGCTCGCGACGCCGACCGCAGACGCTGCGCGGTGAAGCGTTAAAGCTTGGATGAACGAAATAGCGATCACCTTTCATGCCCGCGGCATGCATTGCCACGGCTGCGAACATGTCATCGAAGCGGCGGTGAAGAAACTCGCCGGCGTGCGCAGCGTCTCTGCAAGCTATCCGACCGAAACGGTCGTCGTCGACTATGACGCTGATGCGACCAATTTCAGCGCCATTCGCAACAGCGTCGAGCAGAACGGCTATCGCGTCGTTCTAACGGAAGAGGCGCAGCGCCGGCGTTCGCCTTTCATCAGATTGGCGATCATCGTCGCCGCGCTTGCCGGACTCGCCGGATTGATTCTGTTCGATACGCGCTGGATCAGCGCCGAGGGCGAGCCCGATATCGCCCAGCATATGAGTCTCGGCCTCCTGTTTCTGTTGGGGCTCCTGACAGGCTTCCACTGCGTGGGCATGTGCGGCGCTTTTGTCGTGAGTTATGCGGCGGCCGATGCGCGCGCGGGACGCTCGTCCTTCGTCTCGCATCTCTCCTATGGCGCCGGAAAGACGCTGTCCTACACGGCGATCGGCGCCGCATTCGGCTGGCTCGGCGCCTTCATCGCCTTTACGCCAATGCTGCGCGGCGTCGCCGGTGTCGCGGCGGGCGCGTTCCTCCTCATCTTCGGCCTCAATATGCTGGGGCTCTTCGCGCCGCTGCGCCGCTTCCGGCTCGGACTGCCAGGCCCGCTGCAGAACTGGGTGAATCGCGAGGCGGGCGGTGCGCGCCATCGACCATTCGTGATCGGTCTTCTCAACGGCCTGATGATCGCCTGCGGACCGTTGCAGGCGATGTATGTGATGGCGGCCGGAACCGGCAGCCCGGTCGAAGGCGCAAAGACGCTCTTCGTCTTCGGCGTTGGAACCTTGCCCGTGATGCTTGCCTTCGGCGCGCTGACGACAGTGCTCTCAGGCGCCGTGACGCATCGCCTGCTGACGGCCTCTGGCGTGATCGTCGTCGCGCTTGGCGCGGTGATGATCAATCGCGGATTGATCCTTACCGGCTCGGGCGCCGATCTCGCGTCGCTAATGACGAGCTGGCGAAGCCCGGCGCCCGTTGAACGCGCCCAACAGCAGGATCCCGCGTCGAAAACTCAAACCATCGAGATGGAGGCCAATGGTCTGGGCTTCACGCCCAGCCGCTTCACGCTGCTGCGCGGCGTGCCGGTCAAATGGGTGATCAACGCGACGCAAGTGACGACCTGCAACAATCGCATCCTGGTTCCATCCTTAAAGCGTGAATTCGACGTCAAGCCG
>JALHNR010000121.1:0-8690 GCA_022843525.1 Methylocystis sp.
GTGGCTGCGTTCGCCCTGTAGCCGCTGGTGGCTGCGTTCGCCCCTTCGCCGCTGGTGGCTGCGTTCGCCCTGTAGCCGCTGGTGGCTGCGTTCGCCCTGTAGCCGCTGGTGGCTGCGTTCGCCCCTTCGCCGCTGGTGGCTGCGTTCGCCCTTCGCCGCTGGTGGCTGCGTTCGCCCTGTAGCCGCTGGTGGCTGCGTGCGCCCCGTCGCCGCTGGTGGCTGTCGAATCCTTCTCGACAGTCGCCTTGTCGAAAATCCATTTCACCGCGCGTGAGACAATCTCGGCTATGGAAAGCTCAACGCCGATCGTGATCGTTGCGCTGGCGATCTTGGTGTCTTCGTCGTGACGCGCGAGATCGCCGCTCTGCTCGACGTCATGAAAGCGCGAGACGCCAACGGGATAGTAACGAAACACGTCGAGCGGATTTTCGCAGGCGTGCCAGCCGTTCCGGCAGACGACGACCTTGCCTTCGACCGAATAAGTCTTGCCGGCCTTGAACTGAAAGCCACGGCATTTCAGATCGCGGTCGAAGCCTTTCACCGTCTTGACGACGACAGGCGCACCCGGCGCGACCTCGGCGATTTCAGCTTTCTTCGACTTGCGCGCCATTGGCGGACTCCACAGGCAAAGCGCCTATGGAGGGAGGATAATGCGGGATATGTCCCGCGTCAATCAAAAAAGAGGGATATTTCCCGCGTCTCAAACTTCGCCTTATAATCCAGCAGCTTCCAAAAAAGCGGCAAGCGCTGGCGCAAGCTGTGACCACGTCCGCGTCGTGCGCCCTTCGGCTCTTAAAACCCAAGGCCTGTCGCGAAATCCTGTGAAATATGTCGCGACGGTCCCATCCGGTTCGGCGCGCTGCTCTATAGCCAATGGCTCGTAGCGGAATTCTATCGTAGGCCGCTTGAGCGGCGCGCCCCGCTTGCCAATGCGGTGACACAGCAACTCGTCTCCGCCAGCGGGGCTGTTAAATCGGACGACCCAGCCGATGGCCTCCAGATGATGAGCATGGCGCTCGAAGACTTCGATTAGCGTTTTAGGGACGACGGATAGCTGCTCATCATTGCCACATGGAAGCGTGATGGGCCCCGCATGAACCTTCAAATGGGCTACGGTGAATGTTTCCCCCGTTTCTGGATCAAAAAAGCCTTCGATGCGATCAGCCCGAAATTGCCGGAAGTCTCGCCGAAGATGGCAATAGCCGAAGATGTCGCGTCTCGTTTCGTCGCTGACGATTGCTGTGACGGTAACGATGCGTTCAGTGCACGCGCCCTGTGCATCGCGGTAAATCAAACCGATCGTGCTATACTCCTTGCCGTTCCGCTCGCGCAGATCGGGCATGCGCCTTGGTGGTTCGGCTAACTGCTCTGGCGTGCGCAATAACGCCGGCATTTGTCGAGGCACATAGGGCCGAAAAACCGTCGAAGCCTCCAGCGCCTGCGTTTTCGCCGCCTGCTGTTCTGGATGAGCGACTCTCGGCGCTTCTGCGCCTGGTGACGTCTTTTGGCGTCCAAATAGCTTCCGGAAGAAGCCAAGCATGAGCAGACTCCGTGTGGACGTTAGGACAACTCCTTCAAAACACGCAATACCAACGCCGTGGCGACGATTTCATCGCCTTCATTGAGTTTGGTTGAAAGCTCGTATCCAGCCCAAGTTGGATCGGTGGAATCGGCTCTGAAAACCGGCCCGCGCTTATCTTTGAAAAAGCGCTTCGCAGAGACCTCTCGCTCGCCAGATATTCGACGGCGCTCGACGACGACGATGTCGCCGGGTCGGATCGCTAAACCAGATTTGAAGATATCGACGCAATGGATGATTGCGCCGGGCTCGATGATGCGGTTCATGGACGTGCCAACCGCGCGCAGGAGATACTGGCTGTCGCTCGGAAAGCGCGGGTCTGGAATGGCGAGCGTCGCTTGATCTTCCACGGCGTCGGCGTCTGCTTGCCGCCAAACGCCGGCGGCCACTTCTCCGACGACAGATAGGCCAGGTTGCAACCTGCTGCGCTCTTCGCCACCCTCGCCGAAGGCAATCCATGCGGGCCGGCTTTCAAGGGCATCGGCAATCTTGACAATCGTCGCAATCGTCGGAGAAACCGGCTTGCCTCGCTTCAGCCTGCCAATATCGCGAATAGCCGATTCTCCGAGACCAGCGTCTCGGACGGCCTTCCTTTCAGATTTCTTAAGCGCTGCAAGACGTTGGCTGATGCGCGCGCGGATATCCTCATGCATCGTCGGAATATATCCCGCATGGTATGCAAAACAGATCGGGATATGTCCTTGACAAGCGCGGGATATGTCCCGCATATTGTCGCGCATGGATCAAATCGAAGCCCTGCTCGCGATCATCGCCAGATACTGCGCGGCGACCAACAAATCGGAAGCGACGCTATCGACAGCCATCTTTGGGGCAGGCTCACGCATCCGGCAATTGCGCAGCGGAACGACTGACATCGGTGTGCGGCGGATCGCCAAGGCGATGCATTGGCTTTCGAGCAATTGGCCAGAAGGCGCTGAATGGCCCGAAGGTGTGACGCGCCCCGTCGCCGTTGCATCTCCACCGCAAGAACCCGCCCCGCCCCCTTTCACGGAGGCCGCGCCGTGACGACCCGCGTCCTGCATCGCGCCGAGGTCTTGACGGTCGCCATGGGCGATCACGGCGAGATCGAGATCGCCTTTCGCTCGCGCGATGACGCCGCGCGCAAGGAGACGATCGGCCTGCCGCTCAGCGACGTCGGCATGCTGATGGAAGCCATCGGCATGGTGCGCGACGGGCGCTCCAAGCGCGTCACGATCCGCGAAGACGGAGAAGCGGCATGAGTGCGCCGAGAGACTATATCGACGCGCGTTGGGCCGGCACGACCGGCCATCCGCAGACGGGCGCGCCGGTTCTTTTGCTCACGACGCCGCAGGGCAAGATGCGCTTTCTGCTGTCGCCGGATTGCGGCGAAGCGATCGTGCGCACTGGAGAACAGTATTGGCTTCAGCCGCGCAGCCGCATGATTTCCCAGGAGCCGAGTTCCTCCGGCAGTCCGCAGGTCGACGGGTCGACGCCGGTCGACGGCCAGAACGTATGTCCGCCGACAAGATCGTCGAGCGCCATTTCCGGCGACGGATATGCGCCGAGCGATTCCTCCTTGAAGAACGCATGCCAGCGACCAGATGCGAAGCGGATTTCGAACCTGCCGCAGCGGCTGTCGACTCTCCAGAAAGTTGTTGGCGGCCATTTCTTCACGCGCATTCGTCCTCATCGGTTGTTGGATCCTTCCCATGATGGCGAAAGCCGCGGGGCGCGCAAGCGTTCCGCGGCGCTATCGCAGTGGCGCGACGCGCTTTCCGACGTCGAGCGCGCGCTGCATGTCGACACGCCGGACGTGCTTTGGTTGATCGGCGCGGCGCTCTTCGCGCTCGGTCTGTTTTTCTATTTGGCAATGGTCGCCGCGGATGAGGCTGCGCGTCTCATCTTCGGTTCTGGCTGAACGAGCTTCGCGGCGGCGCCTCCTCCCGGGCCGTCGCGGTTCCCGCCGCTAGCGCAGCGGTAAGCGCCGAGTCCGGTGGAAGGCCGGCACTAGATTCAGTTCGGGCATGCGTCGCGGGGTCTTCTCCATTCTGACCGCGTCGCATGTTTGCCCTCGCCCGCCGGGAGCGAGCCGAAACAATCCCGGCGCGTCGTTTGTAGGCGGGCCTAACGGGGCGGCGGACGCAAAACCTTTCGCCGCCCCGTGTTTGACTGGTGCATCTGAACTTCGTTGGTGCTGATGACGTTTTCTTCGCTTTCCGCATTCAGTCTCTCGGACGGCATGTCCAACCTCACGCATGCAACATCGCAGCGTGAGGTCAGGATGTCGTCGGAAGAGCCTTCCAAAGTTTTGGTCGAGCGCGTCGCAACTTTTTTGCGCCGCGCGCATCCAGCGAAGACGGCCGCGCATGTCGCGTCGAAGATTGGCGTCAGCGAATACCGCGTCGGAAAATGGCTTGAGCTTTCATCCGCGCCGAACGGCAGCGCGATGATCGCGCTCACCGCCGCTTATGGCCCTGAGTTTCTCGCCGCCGTCATGCCCGCGTCCTGCGCCTGGCTCGACGAAAGCGTCCGGGCGACGCGGCTCGCGCGCGTCGAGGCGGAGCTTGCCGAGTTGCACCGTCGGGCGCGAGAGTTGAGCGGCGCGCAGCGTCTTTGAAGTGATTGCATGTTGTGGCGCGTCGCGCCTCGCCGGCCCTCCAAAAAGGTAGAACGCATGCGGTTTGCTGGATTGCGCCGATTATTGTTCGCGTTTTGCGAAACGGCGCTGCTGTGGATTTCTGAGGTTCTAAACGCAACGTCGAGCGCGCTGCTCTCGGCTGTTGAATGGCTGCGAAAGAGGGCGCGATGAGCGGGGCTCTCGCCGGCGCGATCGTCGCGCATCTCGACCTCGTTCTTCCGAAGAAATATCGCAGCTTCGCGATACCGAGCTGCGCGCATCTTCCGCCGATACCTGGATTGCGCGCGGGCGCGCCACGGTTGGCGATCGTTGGCGGCGGGTGCGTCTACTTCATCGAAATGCTGGCGGACGGCTGTTCGCTCTCCGAGGATCAGGAGGCGTGGTTCGTCTGGTGCGCTGCGCACGGAACCCCGTATTGCGTGGCGCGCTCGGTCGATGACATTCGCGTCGCGCTTGAGCGTTGGCGCATTCCAGCGAGGGAAGCGGCATGAGCGCGCGCCGCCGCCTTCCCGATCGCCGCGCCGGCGAGACGCGCGAGATGATGTTTCGCGGCGGCAATTACGTCGTGATTTGCAGCCGCTTCGACGACGGCGGCCTCGCCGAAGTGTTCATCAACGCCGAGAAGGTTTCGACAGACGCGGCGGATGACGCGCGCGACGCGGCGCTCTGCCTGTCGATCGGCCTGCAATATGGCGTTCCCGCCGACACGATCCGCAAGGCGGTGACGCGCGCCAGCGACGGCGTTCCCGCCGGCGTGATCGGCGCCGTGCTGGATCTGTTGGCGCAAGACGACCCGCCCCCGCCGGCAACGACCCCACGGAGTAACGCGTGATGAATGTTCATGTCAGCCCAACGCCCGCGCCGCCGCGCGACGACACGCAGACGGCGGCGATTTTGCGCCTCGCCGAACAGGGCGTGACGCAAAAGCAGATCGCGGCGCAGACCGGCTCTGATTATTTCTATGTCGGCACGGTGCTGGCGAAGCTGCGCGGGCGCGGGCTGCTGAAAAAGCCCGATGAGATCTGGACCGATGCGGTGCTGGAGGCGCTGCGCGTCGCCATTGTCGTCGATGGGCTGAAGGGCACGGCGGCCGCCGCGCGGCTGACGCAGCAGTTTGGGCGCCCGTTCAATCGCAATCAGGTCGTCGGCGTTGCGCTGCGGCGCGGCTGGCGCGCCGGCGCGGTTGATGCCGGCGCGGGCCTCGCCAAAAACCCGCCGCGCTGGACGGCGGCGGCTGAAGCGGCGTTGCGCGACGCGGTCGCCGAGAAACTGTCCGGAAGCGAAGCGGGCGCGCGGCTCACCGAGATGTTCGAAATTCCCTATTCGCGCAACATGTGCATCGCCAAGGCGCAGCGTCTTGGTCTGCATTTTGTCGGCGAGGCGGGACGGCCGTTCAAGAATTCTTCCGAGTCCGGCGTGGCCCGGCGTCCGGCGCGCGTCGCCAAAACGCGCGCGGCTTCGAAGCGCGCCGCGCCGATCGCCTGCGTTGAAGCGCAAGAGGACTGGGCGCCGCGCCGCGTGACGCTGCTCGCGCTGCGCGAGGGCGATTGCAAATTCGAGATCGGCGATGCGCGCGACGACGCTTTCATCTTCTGCGGCGCGCCTGTCGCGCCGGGGAAGTCCTACTGCGCCCATTGCGCTCGCATCGCCTATGAGTCGCCGGCGCTGCGGCGCAAGCGGCGCAAGGAATGGTGCGGCGCGCGCGGCCTGCCGGTCGAGCGGGACTGGAACGGTCGGCAGGGGCGCGCGGCGTGATGGGTCAGGCGACAGTGATTGCGCAAGACGTCGTCGAGGCGGCGATCGTCGCTTCGGCCAAGATTTTTGGCGCGGCCGTGTGGGAGGTGCGCCGCGGCGGGACCTCGCATGCGGCGGTGCGCGCGCGCATCACGGCCGTCGCCGGGCTTGCGGCGGCGATTCCCGGCGCGCGTCTGACCGGCCTTGGCCGGCAGTTCGGCTATTACGCCAACGGCCGCGGCGCGATCGAGCGGCTGCATCGGGCGCGCCAGGCGACATGGTGGCGGGAGGACGCGGTCGAGATGGTCGCCGCCGCGGTGACGCGGGCGACGCTGGACGCTGCGATCGCGCCGCGCACGCGCGCTGCCTCGCACGCGCGACATAGCGTGGTTTCACATGAAACGGGAGGGGTGGATGGCGGACGGATTTGAGTGGTGGGTTTCGCAGGATCAAGAGCGCTGGACTCCGGCGGGCGATACGACGCGCTCAGGCGCGATTGATTTCGGGATGGATGAATATAACGGCGAGGGATTTCATATCTGCGAGGCGCGCGTCGGTGAGTTAAATCTGCGAATTCCGCATTACCGTCTCGAAGAGACTCTCGAGTTAATCAATGAGGAAAGCGTCGATCCGGACGGCGACGGGTCGGTATTTTCGCGTGCGCCGACCAAGGCAGAATTGTCGGCGTTGGAATCTCGCGTTGAAACGGTGATTCGCGACTGGTTCGCCGCGAATGGTTTCCAGACGAAGGCTTGGGCTTTCGCTGCACAGCGAAACGAAGAATATGTGCCGCAAGGCCGTCTTTATACGCCGGAGCGCCGCGACGAATATCACGCGCTCGTCGCGCGCATGGGCGGCGCGCAATGAGCGCGCCGCGCATCAGCGTCGAGGGCGACGCGATCGAAATCGCCGGGCGCTTCACCAGCGAAGCTGAGATCGACGCTTTTATCGAGCGGGTCTGGACGGTGTTTTTCGCGCTGCATCCGCCGGCGGAAGCGGCGGAAAGCGGCGAAGCGCCGATCAATCTGCCGCCGCTGGGCAAGGCGGGCGCATCGCGCGCGGTTTTCGCAGAGCCCGCGTCGGCGAACATTCCGACGCCATCTCGTCCAGCCGTCATGGCCGGACCTGATCCGGCCATCCACGACAGCGCATCGCAACGTCCCGGCGTGGATGCCCGCGACAAGCGCGGGCATGACGCGCCTGCTAGCGCGGGGTGGGGCGAAGACGAGTCAATTATCGCCGAAGACGTTCCCGCCGAAGACGCGGCGGCTTTTGCGCGTCTTTCCGCCGGCGAACGCCGCGCCGTGCTGCTGATGCGCAAGCACCGCGACCGAAGCGCCGTCGCCAAGATCATGGAGATCAACCCGAATTCAGTGACGAACTACATCTCCGCGGCGCGCAACAAGGGCGTCGTCCTATGATGGAATTCCATCCCCCGCTTCTTGGTCTGACAAAATCGCAGCGCGCAATGATCGCTGCGAGATATTTTATCGACAGAAAGAAGCGGAGACGGCAGTGGCTACTCGCGGCCCGGGCTGCATTTACGCCTGGCGATAGGCACCCCTGTGTGATTTGCGGCGCTTACCAAGGCCTCGCGCACGCACATCATGTGCTGCCGCTCTCCATTCAATTCAATGCCGGGCTTGCTGAGCCCGATCATGAGTTCGTTTGGCTTTGCCCCACACACCACGAAGCTGCGCACGAAATTATTCGCGGCCTTCTAGCAAACGTCCAACCTGACCTTACTGGAATGCCTCCGGCAGAAAAGGACGCGCTGCAGCCAATTGGCGTCAGATTCGTCGAAAAGCTTGTGTCGGCTGGGGGCTTGCGATGAGGCAGGAAAATCTTCCTTCACTCATAGATCGGGCGGGTCATCGCCTGCTTGAAGCCAAGTCATCCGCGGAAGTTCTCGAAGCGAAAAAGATCGCTGAGGCGGCGCTCCATTATGCGCGCGTCACAAAAGCAGCGAACGAAACGCATGCGGACTGCATCAGGATCATCACACGCGCTGAAATGCGTATGGCGAATGAACTTGATGCGGGGCAAGAGCGCGGTGAGATGGCCAAACGGGGAGACCCCCGTGCTGCGGGCATCTCGCTTTCAGAGATAGGCGTTTCATCGCAGCGCGCCTCCGAATGGCGCGATCTACGTGACGCCGGCGAGGGCGTCGTTGAAACTACGATCGGCAAGGCGCTGTCTGAGGGGCGCGCGCCGACCAAGTCAGAAATCCTGCAGGCCGCTCGCGAGATCCGCGGACAAACTACGGAGCAAAAGAAACAGCGCCGCGCCGAGCGTGAGCTGGCGCTCGCCGACAAGCAGCGCGCGCTGCCGGACAAAAAATATGGCGTGATTTACGCCGATCCGGAGTGGCGCTTCGAGACCTATTCGCGCGAGACCGGCATGGATCGCGCCGCCGACAATCACTACCCGACAAGCGAGACGGTGGACATTTGCGCGCGCGACGTCGCGGCGATTGCCGCGGATGATTGCGTGCTGTTTCTTTGGGCGACGGCGCCGATGCTGCCCGACGCGCTGCGCGTCATGGAAGCGTGGGGCTTTACCTATAAGTCGCGCTGCGTCTGGGCAAAGGACAGGCTCGGCACTGGCTACTGGTTTCGCGACGCCTGCGAAATTCTGCTCGTCGGCACGCGCGGCGATATTCCCGCGCCAGCCATGGGCGATCAATGGCCGTCGCTGATCGAAGCGCCGGTCGGCGCGCACTCGGCGAAGCCGGAAAAATTCGCAGATCGGAAGAGC
>JALHNR010000121.1:8700-10870 GCA_022843525.1 Methylocystis sp.
TGAATTGAACCGGCGCGGCCCGCCGCGGCCGGGATGGGACGCGTGGGGCCATGAGGCGGGCGGCGCTTGAAAGGCAACACGACATGAGAGGATCGGAAAGCATGAGCAGCACGAACCCGACCGTGACCGGGAAAAATTCCGTCAGCGGCGAACAGATCAGATCCTATGTCGAGCGCTATGAGCGGCTGGAGGTCGAAAAGAAAGAGATCGGCGATGAGCAAAAGGCGGTGATGGCCGAAGCCAAGGCCGCCGGCTTCGACACCAAAACGCTGCGCCATTGCATCAAGGTGCGCACGAAAAAGCCCGCCGATTATCACGAGGCGCAAGCGCTCGCCGATATGTATCTCTCGGCGCTCGGTATGGTGACGGAGCCGCCGCTGTTTCGAGCCGCGAACCGAATCGGCGTCGATATCGCGGCCAAAGAGTCCGTGATTGAAGCGCTCAAGAATTTCGTGCCGGAAAATGGCTCGATCGTCATTGAAGCCGGCGGCGCGCCGGTGCGGCTCACGCGCGACAAGGACGGGACCGTCACGGCGCAGGATGTCGTTGAGCGCCCAGCGCCCACCGCAGGAAGCGCACCGCAGGCCGGGCGCCGCAACCGCACGCCGCAGGATGTGCCGGACGTCTCTCCCGACGAAGCGGAGGCGCTAGGCGCGCAAGCGGCGCGCGACAATATTCCGATCATCAAGAATCCCTTCCCCTTCGGCGATGAACGCCGTCCGCGCTGGGATAAGGGCTGGCGCGCAGGCTCCGGCAATGGCGGATTTGGGCCTGAATAATGGCGCGCGCCGGGGATATTTCGCAGTTCGGCGATGTTTTCGAGCCGGATGAGGCGCAGGAGCCGATTCTGGCGCGCGGCATGCGCGATGCGCTGCAGGAATGGCTCGAGGAAATCTGGGCGGAGGCTGATCTCGCCGCCGTCGGGATTTCAGCGCGCAGGCGCGCGCTTTTCGACGGAAAGCCCGGCGTCGGCAAGACGACGCTGGCCCATCACCTCGCCGCGCGGCTCGGTCTACCTATGCTCGCGGTGCGACCGGAGCGCGTGATCTCGAAATATGTCGGCGAGACCGGCGAGAGACTCGGGCGTTTGTTCGATCTGGCATCGAACGCAGATGATCCGATCGTGCTGTTCATCGACGAATTCGACGCGCTCTCGCGCCAGCGACGACGCAGCGAGCAAGCCTCCGACGATTCCCGCAATGAGGAAGTCAATACGCTGCTGCAGCGGATCGAGCAACACGAAGGCTTCATCATCGCCGCGACGAATTACGGCGCACATATCGATCAGGCGATCTGGCGGCGGTTCGACATTCATCTGACGCTCGAACTGCCGGGGCAACGCGAGCGCGAGCTGATCGTGGCGCGCTATCTCGCGCCGTTCGGCCTGCCGGCGGACGCCTTGCGCGCACTCGGCGAGTCGCTGGAGACGGCCTCGCCGGCGCTGATCCGCAAGCTGTGCGAAGGGCTGAAGCGCCAATTCGTGCTCGGCCCCAAGCTCGGTTACGATATGACGCGCGACGCGACGATCGCGCGCACGCTCGCGACCATTCATCCTCATCCCGACGTCGGCAAGCCGCGGCTTTGGTCGCACGGCGAAAACGATAGCGCGGTGCGCGCGCTGCCCTGGCCGATTCGGCGGGCTGATGAGATCGCGGCGAATGCTGCGCCAGCGGACGGAGCGCCCGGCGCGCCCGACAATGTCGTGAGGCTGCGCTGATGCTCCGCGTGACCTTCGAAATCCTCCCCGGCGGCTCTGAGGCCAACAAGCGCACGATCGGCTTGATGGAGCTCGCGCTGATCAAGCGGCATCCGAACGGGACGGCGGACTATGCCGTCGTGATGACGAAATGCCCGCCATTCAAGGGCGCGCTGAAAGCCGCCTGGCGCAAGGGCAGCGTGACGTCGGACGGCGCAGAGATCAATCGCGCCATGGCCGGCGAAGACGAAGAGCTGATCGTTGCGCTGGCGGAAGGCCATCACCGCACGCGGCGCGGCTGTTACGATCTGCTTTTGCGCGCGCTGAAGGCCTGCGGCATGGAGGAGCGGCAGTGAAGAAGCGAAAGCCTCATTCATGGGCCATGCGCCGAAAAATGTCGGAGGCCAGCAAGAAGGCCTGGGCCGATCCAGAGGTGCGCGCCCGCATGTCGGTCAACATCAAACGCGCGAAGCG
>JALHNR010000122.1 GCA_022843525.1 Methylocystis sp.
CCTTTATGAGGACTTCAAATCCCGTCAATGACGGTAACCGCGTTGTGTAGCGTCGCCTGGAGCACCACAAAAAGGAGCCACCCGACAAAAGAAAAAGGCCCCCGAAACGTCGTCCCGGAAGCCCTTCTCTGTCCTTAAGCAAGTCTGAGAATCACACTTCCGCGAATCGCTGTCAAGAGTCGGCGCCGTTTCGGCGAGCAGATTTCTTTTGCCTGAACGAGGCAAAGGGTCATGCAGACACAACCAACGACGCCCTTTGGGCGGCGGCCGCTGTCGCTTGCCATGGTGGCAAGCCAAGCCGCGACCGAGAATTTCGCGGCGAGACCAGGCGCATCCGAAATCGTTGTGCACAAGTGGCGACTGTTTCGCGCGCTCACCGAAGCCAAGGAGCCGCTTGGCGTGACCGATCGTGCGCTGTCGGTGCTGCACGCGTTGTTGAGCTTCCATCAGGAGACAGCGCTGACTTTGCCGGCAAGCGACTCGAAGTCGGCCGAAACTGATGCGGCCGGCCCGGGCATCGTGGTGTTTCCCTCCAACAAGGAGCTGTCGATCCGCGCCCATGGCATGGCGCCGGCGACGCTGCGGCGCCATCTCGCCTGTCTCGTCGACGCCGGGCTGATCATCCGACGCGACTCCCCGAACGGCAAACGCTTCGCCAGAAGAGGGCAGGGGGGCGCAATCGAGGCCGCCTTCGGCTTCGACATCACACCGCTCGTCGCCCGCGCCGAGGAGATCGAAAACCTCGCCGAGGAAGTTCGGGCCGAGAACAGGGTGATGGCGCTGTTGCGCGAAAAAATCACGCTGACGCGGCGCGACATCGCGAAGATGATCGCGACCGGGATAGAGGAGGGCGTTTCGGGCGACTGGGAGAGCTTTCACCTGCGCTATGCGACGCTCTCTGGCCGCTATGCGCGCAATCTTTTGCGCCCCGATCTGGAGGCTTTGGCGAGCGAACTTGCTCTGCTTGCCGCCGAAATCCGCAAACTGTTGGAAACTCACGTAGAAGCCCAAAATATGACCGCCAATGAGTCCCAAAGTGAGCGCCACATACAGAATCAAACTACAAATAAATCTGATCTTGAACCTACCCTTCGAGAAGGTAGGGCCGAACCGTCCGGGTTCGATGACCAGAAACCGGGGACTCCATCAACATCCGAACCCGAAATCTTGGCGTCCGCAGCGCCAAAGCCTGACCAAAAGCCCGGGACGCCGCGGACCTATCCGCTCGGGATGGTGCTGGAGGCCTGTCCCGATATCCTCGATTTTGCTTCAGGCGGAATTTCCTCGTGGCGGGATCTGGCGACAACCGCCGCGGTGGTTCGTAGCGCGATAGGCGTCTCGCCCGACGCCTGGGCGCAGGCGCTGGAGGTTTTGGGCGAGCACGACACGTCGATCGTGATCGCCGCGATCTTACAGCGTGGGGAGGAAATCAAAAGCGCCGGCGGCTATCTGCGCGTTTTGACCGCGAAGGCGAGGGCAGGGGAGTTCTCGCTCGGTCCCGTGCTGATGGCGTTGTTGCGCGGCAAGGCGGCAAAGACCGCGCGAGAACGCAAGAGGGCGGGGTGATGCCGCGTGGATTCCTCAGCAAGAGCATTGGCAATCGTTCCACTCATACGATTTCCGGTTGATCACTTCGGCTTGGCGATTTTTGGCCACCAATGGAAGCCGGCTCGGCTTTTGATGATGTCGCGCTCATTCGAGAGCGCGGCGCATCTTTGGCCGATGATCGCGTCGAGTTCGTCGATCGTTCCGACGTGTTTGTTGACGATGGGCTCGTCGACGAGAGCCCATAAGGTTTCGGCGGGTTGCAACTGCGGCGTATAGGGCGGCAGAAAGACCAATCGCACGCCATCGGGCACGCTCAGACCCGCCTCGCCATGCCAGCCGGCGTTGTCGAGAACGAGCACGATGGTGCGGTTGACGCCGGCCTTGGCTTCGCGCGCGAACGTTTTGAGGAGCGCCGCGAAAAAGGGCTTCGAGACGCCGTCGTGCAGATACCAGAAGGTCTCGCCGCTCGCCGGCGAGACGAAGGCGGTCACATAAAGCCAGTCGAAGCGGTGATGGCCATGCGCGATCGGACGCTCGCCGACGGGCGCCCAGACGCGCCGCGTGACCGGCTTCAGGCCGAGCCGGTGCTCGTCGCTGGCGAAGACCTCGACCGACCGCTCCGGATGTTTCGCGGCTTCCTCCGCAACGGCGTCTTCGAGGTTTTTTTGAACGCCGCCGCCTCTTCGGGCGAGGCGGACTTCGGATTTTTGGGGCGCGGAGCCTGGATCGACATGCCGCAGGCTTTCAGCGCCTCCCAGCCGCGTTGAACCGCGACCTTCTCCAACCCCAATTCGCGCGCGAGGAAAGCCGCGACTTTCGCGCTCGTCCACAAGCCGCCGTCGTCGGGCGCCTCCTTCAATCGAAGACGCCGCTTGTCGAGCAACTCTGGCTTCAACACCGTCGCCGACGAGCCGTTGCGCCGGCGCAAGTCGCCGAGAGACTCGGGGCCTTCTGCATTATAGCGCGCCGCTAGCTGCTCGATCCAGCGCTGGCCAAAGGACGTCATCTCGGCGACTTCCCCGAGCGTATGGCCCTTGGCGAGCAGCCAGATCGTATGGAAATGCCGCGCCTCGCGCGCGTTCGAACTCGAAACATACCGTTCCCGCAACGCATCGACGCTCAAATGCGCAGCTATCGTCGCCATGACCCGCCTCCAGCGATCCATGACGACGCAGATTAACTGCTTCGATTCGCCACGGGAATCCCCGCCGCCGAGTCAATCAGTCGGAAACCGTATCAGACCGTTTCGGCGCCAAACAACCCGAGCTTTTCGGCGCGATCGAGCAGGCTTTTGACTGAGGAGGGAGCCCAACGAGTTCCGCCGCGCGGCGTGCGCTCATACATCGCCTCGAGCTGCGCGCCGATCTGCGCCAGAGTCAGTTCCGGATTGGCGCGCTTGACGCCGGCGACGAGCGTCACAAGTCGTTCGCTGCTGAACTTGCGACCGGCGGGTTGCAGCAAGGCTGGATCGGCGAGGCCCTCGACGACGAAGCGTTTGACGGCGCGTTTCAACCGCTCGACGCTCCAGACGGGCAGGGGAGCGCCATTCAATCGGTCGCGTTTGGCGTTGAGGACGCGAACAACGTCCTGCCAGCGATGATCGGGGCGCATTTCTTTGACGATCGGCAGCCAATGTTCGGCGGTTCGGTTGACGCGCTCGAAATAGGCTTGGCTCTTGGCGTCGGCAATTTGCTTGATGGCGTCGCGATCTCCGGCGCGGAGTTTTGGATTGCCGCCAACGCGACCGCGTTTCTTGGCGGCGCGCAGCCCGTCCTTGGTGCGCTCCTGGATCAGCGCCCGCTCCAACTCCGCGACGGCGCCGAGCACCTGCAAAGCAAAGCGACCTTGCGGCGTCGTGGTGTCGATCGGATCGGCGAGCGATTTGAAATGCGAGCCCTTGGCGTCGAGTTCGGCGATCACCGAAAGGAGATGCGACAGCGACCGCGCGAGCCGATCGAGTCTGGCCACCACCAGCACGTCGCCGCGGCGCACCCGCGCCAAGGCCTTGGCCAGCTCCGGCCGCGACGCCTTGGCGCCCGACATATGCTCACGGAAAATCTCGGCGCAGCCGGCGGCCTTCAGCGCATCGACCTGGGCGTCGGTCGCCTGGTCCTCGGTCGAAACGCGTGCATAGCCGATCAGGGACATGAATCAATCTCGCCATGGGCCGCCGCTCGGCCAATGGCCAGGCGGCGATTGCGCTGAACCCGCTGCCCGCAAGACCGGTGTCAGAAACGCACTGACCGCTGGAATGAGCTCGGAGAGCGGCTCGGGAGCCATAGCGATTTCCGTCCGACGCAAGAACGCGAGCCACTGAGCTTGTTTGGCTGGATCAGCGGCAAAAGCTTCCGAAAGGCCGAAAGGCGTTTGCGTGGGGAAGGCGGTCGCTCGGCATTCGAATGTCGCCCTTATGGCCCGGGCGAGCACGGTTCCTTCGAAGGCGAAAGTTCGGCTGATCGCCCACAGATCGAAGAAATCCTTCATGCGGCTGTTGGCGACGCCGAGCGAGACCAGCGCCTCGAGCTTTTCGGCGACGACGGTTTCGGGAGGATAGGCTGTCAGTTTCGCGGTTGGCATCCCCAGGAGCGACGGATATTCGATCTGCCGCGCCGCGGGCGTGACGGCGTCCCCGAACCCAACGTCGACCTGGATTGGAAGCCGAGCGCCGGCGATCATGGCGTCGAACAACACTCTCGCACCGGCGTATTCATCCTGCGGGCGCGTGGGCTCCGCGCGCAGGGTTTCCGGCAAGAAAGTCACGCCGTCATCAGCCGATTCGACCTGCAGAACGTCTCGAAAGGCCGTGATCAAGGCCGTTGCGGCGGGGTCGCCTATTCCCAAAAGGTCGAGATCGCCTGTGGCGCGATAGGGCGTCGGCGACCAGAGGCTGAAAAGCATGGCGCCTTTCAGGACGAATTTGTCGCTGTGCGCCGAGACGCTCAGGCGATAGAGCAGTCGTTCGATGGCGTAGCGGGTCAGAATGAGCTGGACATTTTCTCCCGCCGCCCGAGCGCGCTGCGTCAGTCGATTCCGCACGGAGGCAGCGACGTTTTTTTGCGGCCCGCGCGTCACGAGAGCGCCTCGAGGTACGGCCGCATAACGTTCTGAACCCGGTCGATGGCGGCGTAACGCCATATCTCGTCGCGGGGGGCGCATTTTTTCGACAGACATTCGCGAAGCGCCTCGATAGCGACGTCGAGCCCGACCTTGCGCCGATATTTGAAGCAATCGGCAACCGTTTTCGCCGGCGAGGTGATCGGAACCAGAACCTTGTCGATGAGCTTATGCTCGACGCCCGCTTTGAGGGCTTGGTTGCCCGCCCGCACTATCTTCAGCGAGACCGGCGGCTGGCGAGGAACCCAACCTTTGGGAGGGATGAGGAGCCATACCTGTGGAGAGAGCTGCGTGGTAAGGCCGTGAAACTGGAGGGCTGACACAAGACCGATTACCCCGGCCGGGACGGCTTTCGCCGCTTCGGCAAGACTGTGATAGGCGCCAATTTCGCTGCTGGCGAGTTCATAAAGCCCGCGTCCTGGCTGGGTGAGGAGGCCCTCGTCGCGGAGGCGTTGAAGATAGACGCGCGGGATGCCGGCGCTTTCGAAGTCCCGCGAACGAGCAATCCCCCGATCGCGGGCGACGGCGAGCGCGCGTTCTCTATGGTTTTGGGCGTGGACCATGGGTTTTGTTGCTACCTCAAGGAGAGTGTAGCAAAACACCGCGCTTTTGCAACATGATTTCCAAATTCGGTAGTCACTACAAAACGGTCGTTTAAAAACGCATCCTAAGGCCAAAGTTCGCCGCCGCCACATTGGTGGCGAGCCGCGAAAGGCCGGAAAAATAGCGCTTTTCGTCGATTTGCGGGCCGAAAACCCGCCTTCGGAACCTTCCCGAGGCTTGCTTTCGGCGACCGCAGCGACGCATTTCGATCCGGTCGGCGAAAGAGAAAAAAGCATCTTCTATCACTCAATCTAAATCAGAAATAACTTGATAATTGTCTTGATTCGCACGGAATTAAAATGGGATTAGATCTTCCCGGCTCTGTTTCATTCGAGCGCCTGCAAGCGCCCTTCGAGAGCGCGTCGGACGCCCTCGCGCGTTTCGACGAGCGGCTTCGCTCCAGTCCCGTCGCCGAAGCGTTCGTTCTTCGCGCGCATTTTCACGACGCCTGCGCCGCCTTGTGGCGCGCGGGCGAATTCGTGCAGCTCGAAGACCTCGTGCTTCATGACGCCGGAACGGACGTACGCGCGCCGACGCACGAACTCGTGCGGGCCCACGCCGTTCTCGTCACGCGCCGTCGCATAGCCGATCGCGAACCGGCGTGGGCGTTGACGACCGAGGGCCTCGCCAGTCTGCGTGGCGTATGGAGACCGCAAGGCGCGGTGTGCGAGCCAACCGCTAGTTCGCGCACCATGGGCGAAGACGCGGCGGATGGGGAGTTGGATGAGGAGGACGGCGAGACGATCCGTACAGGAGAATTCGACGAAATCGATGAATTGCTGGCGCGAACGTCACGTGTGATAGAACGAACCGAGCCGGCTCCGCTGGAGCGAGACGACTCTGGTTTGGTTTACGATGAAGATTGGGACGAGGAGGCCCGCGTCGCGGAGTGGCGCGAGCGTCTGGGCCGAACTCAGAACCTTCCGCCCTTAATGGCCGCAAGCGTCGCACTCGACGCTTGGGAGGAGATCGAGCCGTTACAGCGCAGCGCTTGGCTCGGCCCCTTGCTCGCCGCAGCCTTGCTACGTTCCCGAGGAAAGACCCGGCATTATCTCACAGCGCTGCATTCGGGATTTCGACACGTCAAATATCGCCGAGTTGGGCGGGATGATTTTGAAACTCGATTGGTCGCGTTCGCGTACGCGATCAAAACTATGGCGAAGGCGGACTCGAAGGAACTCGACAGATTGACGCTTGCGCGCGAGCTCCTGCTTAGAAAGTGCAAAGACCGAAGGGCGAATTCGAGGATGTCGCAACTCGTCGATTTGTGCCTGGAATCGCCGGTCGTCACCGTACCTTTTGCCGCCAAGGAACTCCGGGTCTCACAACAAGCCGCGACCACGATGATCGGCGAACTCTCGTCGAACCTTCGCGAGTTGACCGGACGCGGGCGATACAGGGCGTGGGCTGTCATCTGATGGATGGAGCGCGTCAGTCTTTCGCGCCTGGCGAGATCTTGCTGGCCGACGCCGGCGACGGCGCGTTGCTCCGCCGTTGACACCCCGCATTGACCCTTGCCGATCTTCACGCGATCCTCGAACAGCCGAGGCTTCTCCTTGCCGGAAGCGAGACGAAGCCCCTCGGAGTGTCGGATTTCAGATACGAGGATGGCGATCTTCCAGAGCCGATCCGTGTGACGGTGGACCCCGCCTTCTTCGAAGCCCATTCGGATAGCGTTGAATTTTGGACGCCGGGAAGCCAAGCGTTTCCATGGCTGGAACAGTTCGCGTGATTTATACGATCAAACCCACGCGCCAGCGGATCCGAACCCATGGTCTCGACGTCTTGCGGGTCGAGCCCGGTTACGCCCCATGCGTCGAGCAGGCGCTTCGCAAGTGCGGTCCGGCGCGCTTCGTCGCAAGTCGAGTTGTCTGCGGCTAGGAAGACGACGGCTCGCTTCCGCCGGTCGATCTCGCCATTCCGGCTTTCGGATACAAGAACCATGTCTCGATCGACCGCGCCCATCCCGAGCCGCAGGGGATCAATCGGGCCGTTCCAACACATCAATCTTGGTGCAGCTCTCGATCAGCATGCGCCGATGAGACGCGCGGCACCCGCCAGCGTGGCAGTGCTTGCTTACCGGGAACTCGACGACGCGCTTCGGCGTTACCATAGCGGCGGGCGACATGTTCGCTCACGCGCGCATCAGCGACTTGTTGGGATTGAAAGCAATGAAAAAATTCATTGTAGATTTGGGCTTGGTGCTTTTCGTGGCGTTCTTTGTGTCGCCCGCAAATGCGTTCTGTCTATTTTCATGCGAACCCACGGAAGCTAATGCAAAGCAAATTCTTGTAAATATACTTGGCAGTTCATTTAAAACACCAGCTACGGTAACAAATTTTCAAAAGACTAATGGCGTCAAGGCGAACGTGATGGGTTTTGATATATACGAGATGGAATTTCGAGCAGACATTTCTTTTCCTAAGGGCTTTCTGACTAACCCGGGTGATAATGTCCAGGATAAATTGTCGAATATCTCCAAGGGCTTTAGTGTGCGAGCGGACCTTGAAAACTTTAAAGAAAGGATGTCAATGAATTGGACTATGAAGGCTAGAGACGACAAAGCGCAGTGGTGGGATCCTTTTGAGTTTTCGACTGCTGGACGCGTTAAATTTCGTAAAACCGAAAAGGGTTGGGAAGGTATGGACGGCAAGGTGTATTAGGCTTCAGTCCGATGAACAAAGCTTCCGATTAAATCGACCTGAATCTGGACGCTACCTTATCGCCGGCGTCGGGATGGTCCCGCGCCGTTTCCGCATTCAAATTGAGGCGTCAAAAGTGAATTTGCGGCAAACCGCTCATTTCATCGCGATCTCTGGGTTGATCCCTGAGAAATTTACGTATTCTGCTTAAGATCTAGGCTCCAGACTCATAACCAGTAGCTGACGGCTGCGGCGATGCAAACGGCTGCGAGGAAGTTTTTGGCCAGGCGGTCATAGCGCGTCGCAATCCGACGGTAATCCTTCAGCCGGCAGAACATGCGCTCGATGGCGTTGCGATTGCGGTAGAGGAACGGCGAGAAGCAATTTTTCCATCGCCGGTTTGTCTTGGGCGGGATATTCGGCATCGCGCCCTTTTCCTCGACCTGACGTCGGATCGCGTTGCTGTCGTAACCCTTGTCGCCATGGAGGATCGAGGATCGCGGCATCTTCTCCAGCAGCAGCGCTCCAGCCGTGCAATCGGCGATCTGCCCGCCAGTCAGAAGGAAGGCGATGGGGCGACAGTCGGCGTCGGTCAAGGCGTGGATTTTCGTGGTTCGCCCGCCGCGCGAGCGTCCGATCGCCTGATTGCGCTCCCCCCTTTTCCTCCAGATGCGCAGCGATGAGCCTTGACCGCGGAACTGTCGATCAGGACCTGCGCCGGAGGTCCGCCAGCCGACGCGAGGCTGTGAAAAATATCGGCCCACACGTCTTTCGCGGCCCAACGCACGAAACGATTGTAGAGCGTCTTGCGCGGCCCATAGATCGCTGGCGCGTCCACCCAGCGCCCGCCGGATTTGAGAACATGAACGATGCCGCTGATCACTCTTCGATCATCGACGCGAGGCTTTCCGCGCGTGTCGGTGGGCAGAAGCGGCGCGAGCCGCGCGAACTGATCATCTGTCAGCCAGAAAAAATCGCGAATCATCAACAGCCTCCGGTCGGAGACCATGAATCACAAACTCGCCATCGTGGGAATCTTTATGGGTCCCGACCCTAAGGCAGTTGACTCATTTGGCGAATTCTTCCGATCGGTCGTCAGAGCCGCAGGACGGATGTCAGCTCGTTGATAACGCCGTTCGTCATCATCTCGCTTCTAAGTAGTGACAAGCGCATTGGCACGTTGTCGAATGTAGATGCGAATGATCGTCGCTGACGATCTTGCTCATGCGGTAGCGGACGTGTCGGCATTGTCATGTCTGGATGGTGCCCGCTGATCAAGGGATATTTTGGAGTGGCGCGATGATCGTGGGTGCGGTGATGTCTTCGGCCTGTCGATGCGGGTCTTGACGCCCCGCTGGCCCTGATGTTGTCCGCTGAACTTTTGCCGCAATAACGTTGGCGCGCTTAATGGCGCAGACAATGCCACGGGCTTTGAGATCCATCCTCTTTCTTCGCATCACCTCTTGGTCACCCTCGATTCATTTTCAACCCTGATGGGTTGTCTTGCCGCGCATGATCGTGAAGGCGATGCGTGTGAGCTATGGCGGAATCTCGGTGATGACGGTGTGAAGCAGGCGGCGTAACGGGGTTGGTGTTGAAGCCACCCGAACCTCCCGAAGGAGCGTTACGCCATGAACGAGAGTAAGATTGTTTCCCTTCGTCAGAAAGACGAAATCGACGATCCGCTCACCGATATTTTGCGCGTGGGAGCGCGGCGGCTGGTTCAGCAGGCGGTGGAAGCCGAGTTCGCCGCCTTCCTGGCGTCGCACTCGGATCTCGAATTGCCGGATGGGCGCCAGCGCATTGTTCGGCACGGGCATGATCCGGTTCGTCCGATCCAGACAGGGATCGGACCGGTCGATGTGGCGAAGCCGAAGGCGCGCGATCGTGGCGCCGCTTCCTCAGATGAGCGTATCCGCTACGCGTCGGCGATCCTGCCGAAATGGGCGCGACGCACGAAGAGCCTCGATATTCTCTTGCCGGCTCTTTATCTGCGCGGCGTTTCCACCGGCGATTTTCAGGAAGTGCTGGCGGCCTTGCTTGGAAAGGACGCGCCCAATCTTTCTCCAGCAGTGATCGCGCGGCTCAAGAACGAATGGGAAGACGAGTATCGGCGCTGGCAAGGGCGCGATTTGTCGGCGTGGCGTTACGTTTACGTCTGGGCTGACGGCGTCTATCTACAAGCGCGCATGGAGCCGCAGGCCGAATGCATGCTGGTGCTCATCGGCGCGACGCCCGAGGGCAAGAAAGAGCTGCTCGGCTTTCAGACGGGCATGCGGGAAAGCGCGCAGAGCTGGAAGGAATTGCTCGTCGATTTGAAGGCGCGCGGTCTGTCGATTGCCCCGGAAGTCGCCGTCGGCGATGGCGCGCTCGGCTTTTGGAAGGCGCTGGAGGAGACGTTCCCGTCAACGCGCCATCAGCGCTGCTGGCAGCACAAAGCCCTGAACGTTCTCGACAAGCTTCCGAAGTCCGTGCAACCCAACGCGCATCAGGACTTGCGCGAAATCTGGCTTGCCGAGAATCGCGCGGCCGCCGAAGCCGCAATGACAACCTTCGCCGAGAAATACGCGCCCAAATACGACAGGGCTGTCGATTGCTTGCTCAAGGACCGCGACGCCCTACTGACGTTTTTCGACTTTCCCGCCGAACATTGGACGCATCTGCGAACGTCGAACCCGATCGAAAGCGCTTTCGCGACGGTCCGGCATCGCACAGTCCGCATGAAAGGCGCGCTTTCCCAGGACACCGCGCGGCTCATGGTCTTCAAGCTGATCATGGCGGCGGCGAAAAGTTGGCGAAGACTGCAAGGACAAAATCAGTTGCCCAAGGTCGTCAGCGGTGTAACATTCCGCGACGGCATCGAAGTCACAAGCGAAGAAAAGTCCGCCGCTTGATCCACGCCGTCACCGAAAATCCGGCATAGATCGATGCGTGTCAACGGCGGGGACAAAATGAGATCGGAA
>JALHNR010000123.1 GCA_022843525.1 Methylocystis sp.
CTTCGACAGCTACCCAGAGATACTGGGCAGTTCCTATGCATCAGAAACTGGTCGCGGGTTATGGGAAGGAACACATCGCTCGGCGTAACGTAGGCGTGCGTTCAGCCCTCACTCGCATCGGACTGGTAGCAACCGCCATGCCAATGCGAAAATTGTTATTAGCTGATTGTTTTCTTGTGATTTGATCAATCGATGAGCGCAGCCCACATCGGCCGCTTATGTGAGGGAAGCCGACAGTCACGACATTTGTTGTGAACAGAACATCGCACGCCCTCGTTGATCCCCGACATTTGGAACAGAGCTTGCTTCATTATATCCGCACGGCATTTGGCGGCGTATTCGAAAGGAGCAGGGATGCAGATTGGCGTCGAAACCGCGAAGGCGGTCGATCAACGGCGGGTGTTCGTCCTCGACGAAGACGAGATCGTGCGCGCCGCGCTCCAGTTCATGCTGCACGACGAGATCGAGACCCACGAAATCGCCAGCATCCAGGAAGCTTATGAGAAGGGCGTCGGCTGGCTGAAACCGGATGTCGTTCTGCTCGGGGCTTCTTTCCTAACGAGCAATGGCGTCTCGATCCTTAAGGAATTGGCGGAGCGTTTCGCTGGCGTGCGCATATTGATCGTCTGCGATAAAGCCGACGAGGCGCTCTCGGTCGACGCCATGAAACACGGCGCACATGGCATATTAGTAAAGCCGCTGAAGATCGAGAATGTGCGGCAGAAGGTTGACACTGTCCTCGGGCGCGGCGGGGCCAAGCCGCTCGTGCAGTTGGGGCTGCTTTAATTCAATACACGCCGACGTCGCGTCGGCGCTGCGATGGAGTGACGGCATTACTCCGCAGTTGACGCAATGGTTGACGATGCAAGACTTTCCGACGGAAGGCGTGAACGCCGTCGGCGCCGACGGCCTCACGCCGCTTCTTCGAGCGGCGGCAGAGGCGAACGTCGATGCGTTGCACGACATCATTGCGGAGGGCGGGGATCTCGACGCCATGACGCGCGACGGCAACAACGCGGTTTGGTTGGCGTGCAAGCAGGACAGCGTCGCGGCCATCGACTTGCTCTCCGCCGCCGGGGCCAACCTTCACCATCGCAATCCTGATGGCTCTACGGCGCTGATCTATGCGGCGTCGGCGGGCAAGACCGCGGTCGTGACCCTCTTGCTGGCGCTTGGCGCAGATCCCCTGGAAGAGAACGTCGATGGATTTTCGGCGCTTGATCTGGCGTCTAACATCGAATGTCTCCAAATATTGCGCGTCGCGTCGCGCCAGCGCCGCGATCGGCTCAAAGCTGAAGGAATGGTCGAAACATGACGACGATCGACGACATCATCGAAAATTTCTCCCTGCTCGACGATTGGGAGGACCGCTACCGCTATGTCATCGAGCTCGGCAAAATGCTCGAGCCGCTTCCGGATGCGTTGAAGAACGATCAGAATAAAGTCTCGGGCTGCGCCAGCCAAGTCTGGCTTGCGACGACGATTTCCGACGCAAACGGCGGCGAACCGGCGTTGATGATCCGCGGCGACAGCGACGCGCATATTGTCCGCGGCCTCGTTGCAATCTTGCTGGCGCTCTGCTCCGGCAAGACCGGCGCGGAGATCCTGAAGGCGGATCCTGTCGCGCTATTCGAGCGTCTTGGGCTACGCGAACATCTGACGCCGCAGCGCTCCAATGGCTTCAAGTCGATGGTCGGGCGCATCCACGCGGAGGCGCGCGAGTTGCTCGCAGCCTCCAGCGCGGTGTCTTGAATGTTCGAGCGCGCTAGCGCGACAAGATCATCACCAGGCGATCGACGCGCTTGCCGCCCTTGAGATGCGAGTCGTAAATCTCGTCAATGTCTTCGGCCGTCGTCGGCCGATACCAGACGCCCTCGGGGTAAACCACCATCAACGGCCCCGCCGAGCAAAAACCCATGCACCCCGCGGAGGTGAAGCCGATCTCACCGCCCCCGTCCGCTTCAACGCGCTTGCCGAGCCGGTCCCAAAGCGGCTGCGCGCCGAGCGAGCCGCAGCTGCCGCGTGGATGGCTTGGCGGGCGCTGCGTGAAGCAAGCAAAGACATGTCGCTTGTAAAGTTGAGGCAGCTCAAATTCTTCTTCAGGCGTATCCGACATACTGCACCGAGCCTTTGTGAGGATTGTAACACGGCGCTCTGTGAGAAATGCGCTTCGTAAACGAAGGCGCTCAACCATGACGCCGCGGACTGTGGACGTGGAATGATTGCAAATTTCAGTCCAGCCTCAGCAAAGATGAATGGCGCCTTACTTGCTGGTCGACTACGAGCAGTGGAGAATTCGACTCTCGCCATGCAGGATACTCAGATGGAACCACGAAGCGACATGACACAGGTCTCGGAGCCGAACAGTCGCGGCGGCCGCACCGATTCCTCGCCCGAGGCGCAAGCGCTCTATGAAGACGTCGTCCTTGCGCTGCGGACCGTGTTCGACCCGGAAATTCCGGTGAACATCTACGATCTGGGACTGATCTATCGCATCGACGTCATCGATCGACGCGACATCGACATCGACATGACGCTGACGGCGCCGGGCTGCCCCGTCGCCGGCGAAATGGTCGGGATGACGAAGAAGGCTGTCGATGCGGTCGATGGAGTCGCGAGCGTAAAAATCAATCTCGTGTTCGACCCGCCGTGGCATCAAAGCATGATGAGCGACGAAGCCAAGCTGGAATTGGGATTTTTCGACTCCTGAGCCGAGAGTCGCTTGCCTAAACGTTGAACGATGCGTCTCGTCATGCAGGCATGATATTCGCAATGGGTTGTGCAGGCGTGAGATGATTCCGCCGTCTCTCTTCGAGAGCTTCCGTAATCTTCCTGCACATCGAGGCCGTCATGATCGAACTTACTTCCGGAGACGGACGCAGTTTTTCCGCCTATCGCGCCGAACCCACTGAGGCTCCCAAGGGCGCCGTCGTCGTGCTGCCGGACGTCTACGGCGTCACGCCACATCTGCAAAAGGAAGTCGAAAGCTTCGCGGCTGAGGGTTATGTCGCGATCGCGCCAGCGCTTGCGTCTCAGGAAGGCGAGAGCGACGGCCCTTCCGTCACGACGGCCCTGCAAGACATTCAGGCTACTGTCGACGCCGTCAAGGGCGTCGGCAAGGTGGCGATCGTCGGCTATGATTGGGGCGGCTATCTCGCCTATGTTTCGGCCAATAGCCTCAGCGACGTCGCCTGTGCGATCAGCTATTATCCGGCCGGAATTTCAGAGGAACGTTGGGTGAAGCGGAAAATTCCGACGCTGCTGCACCTGCCCGAGAATGATCCATCGTTGCCGATGGAAGAAATCGTCCAATTTCGCGCCCAACGGCCTGACGTAAGCGCCTTCTCCTATCCCGAGGCCCGCAACGGCTTCAATTTCGACGCCGCGGAGAGTTTCAACGAAGCCGCCGCGCAATCGGCGCGCGAGCGCACGTTGTTTTGGATCTCGCAATATGTCGAAGGTCAGAAGCCAATCGCGCTGAAGAACTCCGGCTCCTATGCGCAGGCCAAGGTCGACAAGAAAAAGAAGAAGAGCGACGACATGGGTCCGCCGGACGCGTGAGGACGCGCTTCGCCGCAAGCGCCTTGGCGCATGCGGCGCCATTGTCGACCGACGTCCTTTGAATGCGCGCTAGGCGACCAGGGGCTCATCAGGTTGCGCGGTTCGAATACAGCTCGCGCAGCTATGCGACATTGTCATCAATGCGAGGCAGGAATCCAGCGCCTTCTCGAAGGCTTCGCCAAAACACATGATCGAAGCTGGCGGTCTTGCCTCAGTCAGACGTGATCATGACTTCGGGAGCCTCGTCCGGCTCTTCGAGACCCAGCCCATCCTCCTCGGCGAGCTCCACGCCGGTGAGGCAAACGTCGCCGTCGTCAATCACGATTTGAATGGATTGCAACTTCTTGCCCTGGCAGGGACCGATGAAGCAATGTCCCGTGTCGAGATCGAACTGCGCCTGATGATGGCCGCAGGTGAGGAAATTCCCCTCTTCGTCGAGAAAATGCCCTGCCTCCGAGTCGAGACGCTCGCCCTTATGCGGACAGGCGTTCTCGAAACCATAGAAATTATTGCCTTTGCGCGTGATCAGGATCGGCCAGGGCTTTGGCTCGCCGGTCTCCTCGATCCGCATCAGAATGAAGCCCGTGGCGTCGCCGTCCTCGATCTCGCCCGTCTGACAAATCGCATAGAGTTCGTTCATCCGCCGGCTCCTCCTTTGGCGCGCGCCTTGCAACCCACGCTGTCTCAGCGACGCGCCCTGCCCGTGCAATTGACGAGCCATGCGTTGCGCGCTGTGATGCAAGGATTGAAGCCCATCAGAACTTCTGGCCAAAAGATCCGGCCAACAAGGAGCGACGATCATGAGCGTCATCGAACATGACTTCGGCTTGTCAAACCGCCTCACCGAGCGGCGCTTCGGCCAATTGCTGGAACTCGACGCGCTGCATGAGGCGAATATTCGCGCCAATCCGCTGCCCTATCTCGAACGCGCCAGCGAGCGCATCTTCCGCCTGCAAGCCGCCATGTTCGAGGCGATCCAGGCCGCCAAGCCGCCAACGCCCGGCCCGGCGTCGGATACGGAGAATGTCCTGGTCGACAAGGCGGAGTATCAGCGTCTGAAGACCTGTCTCGCCTTGCTGGAAAAAGCCTACGCCGATTATGGAGCGCAAGACGAGAGCGCCTAGAGCGTGGTGCGAGACGCGCCCGCACCACGTTTTGAAAGCGATCTCAGGCGGCTTTGGCTTCCGTTGCCGGCTCCCATTTGTAGAGTTCTGCGCCGTCTTCCGTCTTCGTCAAGGAAAAGCCGCAGCCTTTGAGTTCCGCAGCTAACCCCTGCGCGTCGCCGGCTTTCACTTCGACATAGACCGGCGCATTGCGCTTCAATATCGCGTCGATCAGCACTTTGAATGCGCCGTTCTCGCGATGGTCGGCGGACACCGCCGCCAGCGAGACGTTGATCGTTTCAGTGTTGCGCAGGCCCCAATCGAGTTCATCGCGACGCGCCAATATGGCCCCGACGACATTGCGCTTTGCATCGAGAATAACCGGCGAGAATTCGGCCGTGCAGCACTTCATGATTTCCGTCAGCGCCCGCTCCTGATCGCTTTCGCTTTCGATCGAACACGGAATGTCGGCAGCCGTTTGCCGCATCAAGGCCCAAAGGTCTTTCATGTCGTCAAGCGATGCATTTCTATGCGCGAGGTCAGCCACCTGCTTCTCCTTCGATTGCGCGCCTCGATGATTTGCGCGCGAATATGCCTTCTGGAAGCAAGTCTCGTTCCCTGCTGCAGCGCCGAAGGCCTTGGCAAGAAACTTGCTGCCCTCCGGCGTGAGGATTCAAACATCAACGCGAGAGGGAACATGGCTGTCGAAGGCTTCTTCATCGACTGGGATGGCAACGCGCGCAGCACGAGCGATCCAGGCGGCGGCTATTTGTGCGAAGCCGATACAGTGGCGCGCTATGTGGCGATCATGACCAAGAGCGGCGCGCTCATGCATGAAGGCACCTATTACAAAACCCTCGCCGACATTGAAAAGGCGGGCATCAAGGCGTCGCTGGTCCCCGGTTCGCATCCCTGGGGAAGCAAGGCGGAAGGTTTTTGATCCATCGCAACGGGAGCTGCGCTCATGCTGCCGACGACCATTCTGATCGATGAAGACCCGCGCTGCGTTGTTCGCCCGATCGACACGAAGGACCTCAATCGATTCTTGCGCAACGGTAAAGCGTTTCTTCTCGCCGAAAGGCCAGCCGGGAAAGTGACCCATCGCGCGGCGACGGAAGCCGAGCAAACCCGGTGGCGCGAAGCGTTCGCGCTGCATAAGGCATGGGGCGGCGACGACGAGGCATTCTTTGGGATCCCGCTGCACGGAGAAACTTCAGCGGCCCCCGAGTGAAGGCTCAGGCGACAGCCGGGAAGCCAACCTTCATTCGTCGAGACTCGGCGCGAGGATGACTTCCGCCGGCGCGCCGGGTCCCTGGCCCTCGACGAAGTCCAATCCGCTGACGCGAGAAAGTCCGCCGTCGCTGTCGATCAGCACAACGGCCTCCTGCGGCAACTCCGCCAATTTCACGATCAATTCAGCCACGGTCATCGTGCGCCTTTCATACATGCCATCCGCTGCGCCACTCAGCCTGGATGGATCATGATCTCCATCGTTTCGTCCAGATCGTCGTCGTCGGAAATTTCTTCTTCGGCAAGTTTGACGCCGCACAGGCACACGTCGCCATCCATGACGACGAGCGCCACGGGCTCGATCGTTTTATCCACGCACGGTCCCGTGACGCACACACCCGTTTCTATGTCGAATTCGGCCTTGTGCCTGCCGCAACGCAATCTTTGACCGTCCTCGCTAAAAAATTTGCCCTCGCCGATGTTGAGCCAGGAGCCTTGGTGCGGGCAAATGTTTACATAGCCCACGCATTGATCGTTTTCGGTCCGAACGACGAAAATCGAGAAGGGGCGCGTTTCTCCTTCATCCGTGACGCGCGACAGGCTGAAGGGCGCCGCTTGGCCGCGCTCCAGACTGTCGAGCGCGCAAATGACATAGAGACTCACATCGCCCTGCATGCCAAAATCCCCCTCGTCTTCTATCCGCTTCCGCGTAGACGCATCGCGCGCGTGAGCGGAAATTTCGGCGCGCAATAATGTCTGAAAGACAACAATCTTCCTCGCGCAGCGTCCAGGGCGCGAACAAGCATTATTCTTGCCGAACCCTGCGCCAAGCGCGATTATTGCTTCGTCGTAGGAATCGATGGCTATCAGCGGAGGCGAAAAGTGGTCATGCTCGAGGTTGACGAACGCAATCAAGACGATCTTTCGCGCCTTGCCGGCTGCTATCTCTACGCGGGGACGCAGATCAGCGTCGAAGACGGCATCGTGCATCGCGAAGACGGCCCCGCGGTGATTTTTCCCGATGGCGTGGTGCGCTGGTATTTGCGCGGCAAGGAAGTCAGCCGCGCCGTCAATTCACTATTTTACGACAACAAATGGCCCATCGCGAATGGGCTCGATACGGCCGAAAAGCGCGCACGTTTCGCCGAAACCTTCCTGACCTGAAACCGAGCGTCCCTTCCGCAATACGTCCTTCGCGGAAGGGATCCTTTTGCGCGGCGCGATGGACCGAATCAGGCCGCCGCAGTGTTGGCGGCGATGCTCGCGCGCAATTCTTCGAGCTTGTCGCGCGTCATACGAAACACGCCACGACCGCCGGAAAGCGCCTGATAGGCGTCGGGCGCGTTCAGACTGACCCAGTCGAACCAGGCCTGCGCAGAATTCGGCGTCGGCCGCTCGCTGATTTCAACGACGCCGCCGTCAGGCGCAAAGCGGACATGAAGCATGACGATGTCGGAAGACATTTCTCCCTCCTCCTTTATAAGCCCGACGCGAAGCCGAGCAGTTCGATCTTGACGTTTTCCGTGCCGAGAATCTTCGCCTGGCACGCCAGGCGGGACTTCGAGCCGATGCCGACGATGGTGTCGAGCCTTTCGTTCTCTTCGCGCGCGATCTTCGAAATGCCCTTGCGGCCTTCATGCACGTAAATGTGACAAGAGCCGCACTGCGCTTTTCCTTCGCACTTGTGATTGATCTCCTCGCCACTCGACATGATGATCTGCAGTAAGGTCGCGCCCTCGGCGGCGTCTACCGTCTTTCCGGAGGGCATGATGGTTACGGTCGGCATTTCGATACTCCTGGTTGGGATCTAGGCGATTAGTAAATGGCGGCGCCCGCGCCGACATTGATCGACGCCTCCTTCATCGTCTGAACGATGAAAGCGATTTGGCGCTCTTGCAGATGGACGTGGAAAGGCATCGCGACGGCGCGGTCGGAAACCTTTTCAGCGACGAGAAAACTGCCGCGACGATAGCCGTAATCGAAATAGCGCCGCTGCGTATGCAAGGGATTGCTGTAAGCGGCGGCTTCCACCTTTTCGACAAGCAAATCCTCGACGATCGAGTCCCGGCTGGATTTGCTGAAGCGTGTGCCGAGATGCACGACGTAAAGAAACCAATGCACCTCGTCGACCTCTGGCCCGATGAAGGGATCCTTGATGCCTTCGAAGGATTTGACGTGCTTGAAGTAGTAGTGCTCGATGAGCTTACGCTTCTCGAGGATTTCTTCGAGCCTTCGCAGCTGCGCCATGCCCAGCGCCGCGCTCATGTCGCTCATCGCCGCCTGATAGGGCGCGCTGGAGCCCACCACGACCGATGCTCTCTCGCTCGGTCTATGCGCACGAAAGCGCCGCATCGCCACCGCGACGTCGATGTCGTCGGTGACCACCATGCCGCCTTCGCCGCAGACCAGCGGCCCGGGCTGCGAGAAATCGAACACCGACGCGTCGCCGAAGGTGCCGACAAGTGCGCCCTTGTATTTGGAGCCGATGGCTTCGGTGGAATCTTCGAGCAGGATGAGCCGATGCTTGGTGGCGATTTCGCGCAGCTCAGCCCATTGCGCCGGATGGCCGTTAGTGTTGCTCGCCACGATCGCGCGCGTTTTGTCGGTGATCAGCGCCTCGATTTTTCCGCTCGCGATGACGCCAGACCAGTAGTCAATGTCGGCGAACACCGGCTTGGCGCCGGCAAGCGCGATGGCATGCACGGTTTCGCGGAAGGAGTGCGGAGAGGCGATCACTTCATCGCCCGGACCGATCTCGTAGGCGGCGAGCGCGAGCAGCAGTCCCATCGTGCCGCTTGGCGCAGCGACGGCGTATTTGCGCCCGAGATAGGCGGCGAAGGCGGCTTCGAATGCCTCCATCACCGGGCCGCTGGACAAGCGGCTGGAGCGCAGCACCGCCTCGACCGCGGCAATGTCGTCAAGCGTGATGTCGGGGTCGGAGAGCGGAATGAGATCCCCGCCCAAGGCCTCAGCGGGCCCAGGCGGCTTCGCTTCGAATGTATCGTCGACTTCGGCCCGCGCATTCATCGCAAACTCCCCCGAAAGGCGACGATAACGCCCGTGGCGCGCGCCGGATCGTCGGTGACCGTCACGCAATGATCGGCGCCGTCGAGCAAATGCACATCGCAGGACGTGAAGCTGCGGAAGGGCGTTTCGATCACGTCCGATACGTCGCAGCGCGTCCAGGAGAGATGAGAAAATTTGGCGCGCAGCTCCGACAGCGCCGGCGTTGCTTCGGCCCCGAGCAGTTTCTCGATCTCCGTCAATTCCACATCGCTGATCGCCATGATCTATCCTCTGTCGAGATCGAACTCACTGCCAGAAGCGCCGCTCCGCGTCTTCCTTGAGATGGTCGAGCAACTCAGCAAGACGTAGAAACTCGCTGTCCAGCTCCCACACGCCGATTGCATGGTCCTTGCGAAGAAGGCGCCAATTGCCTTTGCGCTCGTCGAAGAGCACCAAGGCGATATCTATGACGCCGCCGTCCGGATCGACGTTCCGCGAACAACACGGGCTCTGAATGCGATAGCCGTTCGCAGTTTTCATCACGACTGGCGTGACATAGCGGTAGCGACGCCGTTGTTCCAAGGCGCGCACGATGCGCTTGTAGTCGAATTCGTTCGGCTGAGCCGATGCGGCGCCACCGAGTGTCGTGACCGTCGATCGCATGCTCGCCAACGCTCCTCTTACAAGGGCGCGATCTCTTCCTCGAGACAACCGACGACACGGCCGTCAGGAAATTCAACGAGATAGATCGGCGTATTCGTGTCAGTATGCGATCCCACCTGCACGATTTCGCCCAAACCGCCGTTGGCGACGAGCAGCGCCTCCGGTTGCTCGTCGGGATAACTCCCATCATTGACCAGATCGACGAGCGTCTTCACTCGCTGACCCCATTGATATTTTGGCATTCGTGGTTCGAACACGTTCACACTCCTCAAGGCAGCGGGAGATCGACGTCGTCGCGCGGATTAGCCGACTCGAGCTCCTTGCGCTTCATGCCGACGCGATTGCCGCTTTCGGTGAACTCAATCCCGTAGATATAGAATTGTTGGAGAAACGTGCCGATGCTCACGACGTAGCCTTCCTCGCCTTTCTTGGCGAGAACCTCGCCGATCTCCTTACCGGCGTATGTCCCGTCGTTGCGGATCGTGCGCTTCGCCTTCACTTTCTCGCCGAAGGAAAAGACGGGCGGCGCAGTCAGTTCACAAACTTCACTGTCGCGAACGATGTTGCTCATCGCGGTCTTCTTCCGTGGTGCCGGTTTGCAATTTCACGCTGCTCAAGCCGCCAAGACTCAGTCTCGCTGTCGACTGGGCTGGCGCTTTCAAACTGCGTGATCGAACTGCAAAGCGGCGTTTGTCCTTTGCCGGAGAAGAGGCAACATGCGTGCCATGCTACAGCGTGAGAAGGTCAGTCGAAGAGGCCAAGGGCCTGTACCTTTGCTGACAAGCGACACGCGGTATTCAAGAATGAATGTAAAAAATGCAACATCCGTCGAAATTTGTTTGGCTACGCTTCTACCCTGAAGACGCGACGGCAGTTTCGGTCATGCATCTTCCGCCGACGCGCAGAATCACCAAGCGCTTTGGTCGGCTCGACCGCCGCCGCGCCAGGCGTGAGAGTAAGGTAACGATGCCTTAGCTGATCAGGATTTCGCAAGCGCGATCGATGGGAAGCGCGATCGGTATGATGCCCTGGATGGTGAGAAACTTCAGCTCGTTTTTTGTCAGCACGGCCGGATCGACGATGGCGTGATGCGTCGTCGTCGAGCGCTTCATGATCTGCCGGGCGTATGTGCGCAACAACTGATCGTGGAAGCGACAGCCGACAAACAGGAAGCTGCGCTCGGACCGGCGATTCTTTACCGCCTCCGGCAAGGGCGTCTGAATGTCGATCTCTGTCAGCACCTCGACGTAATCCGCGTCGGAGATCAGAAAATTCTTTGCGGGCGCAATGCTGCCATGC
>JALHNR010000124.1 GCA_022843525.1 Methylocystis sp.
GCGATCGCGGTCCTCGGCGAGGTCGATCGAATCGACTGGCGTGCCCAGAATAGGCGCGCCCGCCTGCTCGAGGCCATGCGCAAGCTTCAGCGGCGTCTGCCCGCCATATTGCACGATGACGCCCACAAGCTCGCCGTTGGACTTCTCGACGTCGAGAATCTCGGCGACGTCTTCATTCGTCAGCGGCTCGAAATACAGCCGGTCTGAAGTGTCGTAATCCGTCGAAACCGTCTCCGGATTGCAATTGATCATGATCGTTTCGAAACCGGCTTCGGCGAGCGCGAAGCAGGCATGACAGCAGCAATAGTCGAATTCTATGCCTTGCCCGATACGGTTCGGGCCGCCGCCCAGAATGACGATCTTGTTCTTTGCCGAAGGACGCGCCTCATTCGCGGGGCTCCCGATGAACGGCGTCTCATAGGTCGAATACATATAGGCTGTGGGCGAGGCGAATTCGGCCGCGCAGGTATCGATGCGCTTGTAGACGGGTCGCACGTCGAGACGGTGGCGCATCTCGCGCACGTCTGCCTCATCCAGGCCCGTAAGCGTCGCGAGGCGCGAATCGGAGAAGCCGGCGAATTTGAGCTTGCGAAGATTCTCGGCGTCCTCTGGGAGACCGTAATTCTTGACTTTGTTTTCGAGCGCGACGATTTCCGCAATGCGCTCGATAAACCACATGTCGATCTTGCTGGCCTCGTGAATGGCTTCAGCGCTCATGCCGAGCCGCAGCGCCTGGCCGACGACGAGCAGCCGATCCGGCGTCGGCGTGCCCAGCGCGCCGCGCAGCACATTCATATCGTCGCCTTTTCCGAAGCCTTCGATCTCGATTTCGTCGAGGCCGCAGAGGCCGGTCTCCAGCGAGCGCAACGCCTTTTGCAGCGACTCTGCGAAATTGCGGCCGATCGCCATCGCTTCGCCGACCGACTTCATGGCCGTGGTCAATGTCGGTTCGGCGCCCGGAAATTTTTCGAAGGCGAAGCGCGGAATTTTGGTGACGATGTAGTCGATCGTCGGCTCGAAGGACGCAGGCGTCGCCCCGCCGGTAATGTCGTTGGCGATCTCGTCAAGCGTGTAGCCGACCGCCAAACGCGCGGCGACCTTGGCGATCGGGAAGCCGGTGGCTTTCGACGCCAGCGCCGACGAACGCGACACGCGCGGGTTCATCTCGATGACGATCATGCGGCCGTTTGAGGGATCGACCGCGAATTGCACGTTCGAGCCGCCGGTTTCGACGCCGATCTCGCGCAACACCGCGATCGAAGCGTCCCGCATGATCTGGTATTCTTTGTCGGTCAGCGTCAACGCCGGCGCGACGGTGATGCTGTCGCCGGTGTGCACGCCCATCGGATCGATGTTTTCGATGGAGCAGACGATGATGCAATTGTCCGCCTTGTCGCGGACGACCTCCATCTCATATTCCTTCCAGCCGAGAACGCTCTCTTCGACCAGCACTTCATTAGTCGGCGAGGCGTCGATGCCGCGCTCGACGATTTCGATGAACTCCACCTTGTTGTACGCGATGCCGCCGCCGGTGCCGCCGAGCGTAAAGGACGGACGGATGATCGCCGGTAGACCGATGTCGTCGAGCGCCTCGAGCGCGGCGGACAATGTCTTGACGTGATGCGAGCGCGGCGTGTCGAGGCCGATTTTCGTCATCGCCTCGCGGAACAGTTCCCGGTCTTCGGCCTTGTCGATCGCATGGGCGGTCGCGCCGATCATCTCGACGTCGAATTCTTTCAGCACGCCCATTTTTTCGAGGCTGAGTGCGCAATTGAGCGCGGTCTGTCCGCCCATCGTCGGCAGCAGCGCGAAGCCGCCGGGCGCCGCATAGCGTTCCTTCTCGATGATCTTGGCGACGATTTCGGGCGTGATCGGTTCGATATAGGTGCGGTCGGCCATGTCCGGGTCGGTCATGATCGTCGCCGGATTGGAGTTGACGAGAACGATCCGATAGCCTTCCGCCTTGAGCGCCTTGCAGGCCTGGGTGCCCGAATAGTCGAATTCGCACGCCTGGCCGATGACGATGGGGCCGGCGCCGATGATCATGATGGTGGAAATGTCGGTTCTTTTCGGCATGTGATCCTGTTGGCCGTCCGCAGCGCGCGAGCATCTGGCCTCGTGCTGAGGCGCGCCGTAAGGCGCGTCCCGAAAGCACGAGGGCGAGATATGTTCAGCGGTTCCCTCTTCCTTCGAGACGGCGGCTTCGCCGCCTCCTCAGGATGAGGACACCTTTCGTCTTTCACCCTGGCGCACCCCGCACGGCTGGGGAGCGCGCATAAAAAAGGGCCGCGATTCCGGCCCTTGGACCAGAACGCGTCCCGAACTTGCCCGACATTTTGTCGGCGAACCGGCGATGCGGGCGGCGAGCGGGGCGCGCCCGGCTCGAAAGTCGCCGACTGTCTAGACGAGAATGACGGTCATGTGAAGGGGCTGCAAAGGTGGGAGAGGGGCCTCAAAGGGGAGGGATCGCGCCTCAGGCCGGCGAATCGCGCTATCATTCCCGTTCCTTGTCCCACTCGAAATGGCGGCCATGCGGATTACGAGCTGTTTGCTTTTTCCGATGTTGCTTTTCCTCGCCGGCGCGGGACGCGCCCAGGCTGGCGACCTTTCAGCCGTATTTGCGCAATGCGCGGCATGTCATGGTGCGGACGGGATCGCCAAAAGCGCCGACGTTCCGCATCTTGCCGGCCAGCACGAACTCTATCTCTTCAATCAAATTAAGGCGTTCAAAACCGGCAGGCGGGCGCATAAGGAGATGCGCTACATGAGCCGCCAAATGTCGGAAGCCGAGATGCGGGACATCGCGCGCCACTACGCAACGATGCCGCGCTGAGCATGTCGACGACGCGTCAGCTTACGACTTACGCGTCGGTCGGCGTCGGCGCGACGCTCGCGCATTACGCCATTCTCATCGCATTGGTCGCAGGCGCGGGCTGGCGCGCGGTGCCGGCGACGCTGTGCGGCTATGTGGTCGGCGGCGTTGTGGCCTATCTCCTGAACCGCCGTCACACCTTTGCAAGCGATCGGCCGCATGCCGAGGCGACGTGGCGCTTTGCGCTGGTCGCTTTCGTCGGCTTTTGCGTCACCTTTCTGTTGATGAGCCTCTTCGTCGATCGCTGGAGCGCGCCTTATCTCCCGGCGCAGATGGTCACAACCGTGCTGGCGATGTTCGTGACTTTTGCGCTCAATCGGCGGTGGACGTTCGGGTGAAGCGATGCAGGTTCAGCGCGTCATGGCCGGGCTTGTCCCGGCCATCCACGCCGTGACGTTCCATGAATGCTGCAAGGAGGCCGCAGCGGCACCGCGTGGATGCCCGCGACAAGCGCGGACATGACGCTGCTGTGGCTAATAACGCGCGAAATAACTCAAGGCCACTTCACCAACGGCGGCATGGAGGAGAGGATCGAGTCGACATTGCCGCCCGTCTTCAATCCGAAGATCGTGCCGCGGTCATAGAGCAGATTATATTCGACATAGCGGCCGCGCCGCACGAGCTGCTCGTCGCGCTGCGCCTCGCTCCACGGATTGACGAAATTGCGCCGCACGAGCTCCGGGTAGATGTCGACAAAGCTTTCGCCGACGTCGCGGGTGAAGGCGAAATCCTCATCCCAGGCGGAGTTTGCAGCGTCTCCGGCGCTGTTGAAATAGTCGTAGAAAATTCCGCCGATGCCGCGCGGCTCGTTGCGATGGGCGAGGAAGAAATATTCATCGCACCATTGCTTGAAGCGCGCATAGTCGGCGACGGGATGGCGCTCGCAGGCGCCGCGCATGGCGGCGTGAAAGGCGATCGTGTCGGGATCGTCTTGCGTGCGGCGCGCGTCGAGCACCGGCGTAAGGTCGGCGCCGCCGCCAAACCAGGCTTTGCTCGTCACGACGAAGCGCGTGTTCATATGCACGGCGGGAACATTGGGGTTCCAGGGATGCGCGATCAGCGAGATGCCGGTCGCAAAAAAGCGGGGGTCCTCCGCCGCGCCCGGGATCTGCTTGGCGAATTCAGGCGCGAAGCTTCCGAACACCGTCGAGCAATGCACGCCGGCTTTTTCGAACACCCGGCCATGGATCATCCCCATGCGGCCGCCGCCGCCCGGCGCGCCGCCGATGTTTCGAGCGGCGCTTCCTAAAGTCGCGCCGCCTTGATCCGTCCGGCTCCACGGCGTGAGAACGAAGCGGCCCGGCGCCTCGGCGTCTTGCGCGAACGGCCCCGGCGCTTCATCCTCCAGCGCTTCGAAGGCGGCGATGATGCGCAGCTGCAACGACTCGAACCATGCGCGGGCGGCGTCTTTGCGGGCTTCGAGCTGATCGGGCGCGGCGTTCATGGGCGTCTCCTTGTCGCCGTTTCATCCCGCCGGCGCCGCGCCTTGTCAATTCGTCTGGACACTCATCGCGCGATATCGGCGACTTTCATCTTCGGGGGTTGGCGCCCCGCCGCGGGCGTTCCCGTCGCCGCCGCGAATCCGGCGCGCAGGAACTGCACGAGCGCCGTCTTGACGTTTCTACCGCGTTCGGTGAGTTCGGTGACATAGCAGAAGCGCGGCTCGCCGTTCGGCCACCCACGGTTCCTTGCTCTCGCTTGGCGCATGTCTTCAAGCACCTGCGCCTTAACCTCGCGCGAGTCCTTCATCGTGATGAGCCCGTCGGCCGAGAGATGGCGGTCGGAATTGAAATCTTCGATCATTTTCTGATCGGCGAACTCGAAGTCGCACAGCTTGCCCTGATCGCCGACATACAGGAGCCGCTCCACCCAGGTCGCGCGGAGCGAGCGAATGTCCTCGGGCAGCATGTCTTTCATGTCCGCCGGCAGTTCCTGATAGATCGGCGCCGACTGGGCGATCTGATCGACTTTGAAAGCCGCTTTCAGATTGAACCCTTCGATGCTCTCGATCTGCGTGAACTTCACAAACAGCTTGCCGATAGCGCCGCGCGCCTCTGAGAGATTCGTCACAAGCGCATAAAGGGCGACGCAGAGCAGTGCGGTAAGCAGAGCCGCATTGAGAGATTTCAACAGCCGCTCCCAAAGCATCAGCGAAATGCGAATAGTCTGGTGGGTCATAGCGCCCTCCCGAATTCAATGAATATCGCCTTAATATGCTGCGACGATCGCAGACTAAAAGGTCATTTCGCCATTGCGCTGTGCGCCGCCGCACCCCGTCAGCGGGCGCGCAACTGCCGAAGCGCCTCGCTCATGACGATCGCCGCGGCGACCGCGACGTTCAGCGAGCGCATGCCGCCGCACATGGGAATGCGGAGCGTCAGATCGGCGGCGGCGTGCACCTCTTCCGGCGCGCCTGCGGATTCCCGGCCGACGAGCAGAACGTCGCCTTCGCCGTAAGCGCAGTCGAGATAGGACGTCGCCGCCCGCGTCGACAGCAGCAGTAGGCGACGGCTCTCGCCCGCTTGGCCCGAAGCAGCCCGCCACGTTTGAAAGGCCGCGAAGGAGGCATGTCGATCAATCGTCACGTGATCGAGATAGTCCATGCCGGCGCGGCGAAAGTCGCGGTCGCTTGTGGGAAATCCGGCCGGCCCGATGATCGCCGCCGAAACGCCGAGGCAGGCGCATGTGCGCAGCATGGCGCCCGCGTTCTGAGGGATGTCCGGCTGGTACAAGGCTAGCGTAAGAGAAGTCATGGTCCGTTCGAGTGGGAGGAGATGGCGAATTTGCGGCATATCGCCGCGAATATCGGCAACGGTCTTGTGCGGCAGGGTGAATAGCTAAATTTCCCTGTGACGGCTTGTGGACAGCGGCGGGGATTCGCGTCACATATCACCTCCGCCCCGCCGCAGCCTTGGCATTGCCTTGGCGCGGCGCACCGCAGCGATTGGCCGGAAACGGCAAAACGTGGAACGATCGCCTTGGGCGCAGCCGCAGCCTCGGCCGCGAAGACTTGAGAGCGTTGGGAGAGGTTCGAGCGTGACAAGCAAAGACACCGCCGCAAAACCGGCGGAGCCAAGCCGGCGGGACATCCTCTATATCGCGACGGGCGCCGCCGCAGCAGGCGCCGCGGCCGGCATGGTCTGGCCGCTGATCGCACAGATGAACCCGGACGCGTCCACCCTCGCGTTGGCTTCGACGGAAGTCGATCTTTCTTCGGTTCCAGAAGGCCAGATTGTTACCGTGAAATGGCGTGGCAAGCCAGTGTTCGTGCGCCATCGGACGCCGGCTGAAATCAAGGTGGCGGAGGATACGCCGCTGTCGGTTCTGCCTGATCCGGAGGCCGATTCGAAACGCGTTCAAAAACCCGAATGGCTCGTGATCATCGGAGTCTGCACGCATCTCGGCTGCATTCCGACCGGCAAGGAAGGCGAATACAACGGCTGGTTCTGCCCCTGCCACGGCTCGGTCTATGACCTCTCGGGCAGAATTCGCAGCGGCCCGGCGCCGACCAATCTGGAGGTGCCGCCTTACGCCTTCATCGCCGAAAACAAAATTAAGATCGGCTAGCCAGGGCCAAGCGCCTTTCAATTTTCCCGCGCGAGATTCCGAGAGCACCACGCCCATGGAAGGACATTCACAATACACGCCCAAGAGCGGCTTCGCTCGCTGGTTGGAGCGCCGTCTGCCGATTTTGAGCTTCATGCATGATTCTTTCGTCTCCTATCCGACGCCAAAAAACCTGAACTACATGTGGGTGTTTGGCGCGATCTTGAGTTTCATGCTCGTCGCGCAGATCGTCACGGGCGTCGTCCTTGCGATGCATTACACCCCTGAAACGACGCTCGCTTTCGATTCCGTCGAGAAGATCATGCGCGACGTGAATTGGGGCACCGTGCTGCGCTACGCGCACGCCAATGGCGCGTCGATGTTCTTCCTCGCCGTCTACCTCCACATCTTCCGCGGCATGTATTACGGGTCCTACAAGGACCCGCGCGAGGTCTTGTGGATTCTTGGCGTCGTGATCTTCATGCTGATGATGGCCACGGGATTCCTGGGCTATGTCTTACCGTGGGGACAGATGTCCTTTTGGGCGGCGACCGTCATCACCAATCTCTTTTCCGCCATTCCTGTCGTTGGAACCGCAATCACCACCTGGCTGCTCGGCGGCTATTCCGTCGACAATGCGACGCTCAATCGCTTCTATGCTTTGCACTATCTGGTGCCGTTCATCATCGTCGCCATCGTCGCGCTTCACGTTTGGGCGCTGCATGTGACGGGCCAGAACAATCCGTCCGGCGTCGAGGTGAAGGACGTCAAGAAGGAAACCGTTCCTTTCACGCCCTATGCGACCATGAAGGACGCGGTCGGCATCGCGGCTTTTCTCGTCGTCTACGCTTGGCTGACGTTTTTCGTGCCGAATTACCTCGGCCATCCGGACAATTACATCGAAGCCAATCCGCTCGTCACGCCGCCGCATATCGTGCCGGAGTGGTACTTCCTGCCGTTCTATGCGATCCTTCGCGCGATCCCGAACAAGCTGCTCGGCGTCACTGCGCTCTTTGCCTCGATTTTGATCACCGCCGCTCTGCCGTGGCTTGATACGTCGAAGGTGAAATCGGCCGTGTATCGGCCGCTGTTTCGCAAGGAGTTCTGGATTTTTGTCGCGGTGTGCATAGGGCTTGGTTATCTGGGGGCGCAGCCCGCCGAAGGCGCTTATCTTTGGTTCGCCCGGCTCCTCTCGGCCTATTATTTTCTGCACTTCTTGGTGATTTTGCCGATCATCGGCAAAATCGAGAAGCCGGAGCCGATGCCTGAATCGATCGACGCTTCGATCATGCGGGGGGAAACCTCCCATGTCTGAGGCGCGCGTAAGATCCACGAAACGGCAGTTCTCTGTGAAACTCCTGTCGCTTGCTCCGCTCACGATTGCGGCGGCGATGGCGCTGGTCGGCCCCGCCCGGGCTCAGCAGGAGGCGCCGCCGTCCGCGACCGATCAGGTCGCGGCGCCTGAGGCAAAGGAAAAGGAAGCGCGGCACGAGAGCGAGCGGCATGAGCAGAAGCCCAAGCGCTATGATTGGAGCTTCGCCGGCGCCTTCGGTCGTTACGACAAGGCGCAGTTGCGCAGAGGATTTAAGGTCTACAAGGAGGTCTGCTCCTCCTGCCATTCGATCAAAATGCTCGCCTTCCGCAATCTTTCGCAGCCCGGCGGGCCGGAGTTTCCCGAAAAAGAAGTCGAAGCGCTGGCCGCCAGCTACAAGATCAAGGATGGCCCGAATCAGGCGGGCGAATATTTCGATCGGCCGGGTCGCCCAAGCGATCGCTTCCCCCCGCCGTTCGCCAATGAACAGGCGGCGCGCGCCGCGCTGGCCGGCAATTATCCGCCGGACATGTCGGTTCTGGCCAAGGCCCGCGGCTATTCGCGCGGCTTTCCGCTCTTCCTATTCGACGCTTTGCCGGGCTTTTCGTATCAGGAGCACGGGGTCGACTACATCACCTCGCTGATGGAGGGCTACGAGGACCCGCCGCCAGACGTGAATCTGCCGGAAGGACAGTTCTACGATCCCTATATGCCGGGCCGTCGCATCGGCATGCCGCCGCCGCTCTCGGATGGCGTGGTGACTTATGAGGACGGCGCGCCGCAAACGATCGACCAGTACGCCAAGGACGTCGCGGCCTTCATGATGTGGGTCGCCGAACCGCATCTTGAGTCCCGCAAGCGAATCGGGCTCGGCGTCGTGGCCTTCCTGCTCGTCTTCGTCGGACTGCTTTATTTCACCAAGCGCAAGATCTGGTCGAGCGTGCCGCATTAGGCGGGACGCTCGCCGACGCGCCGCACGCGAGCGCAATTTGCGCCGCGAGAGAGCGGCGAGCAGAATGCCGAGCTATCTGGCGACGACCATGTCGCCGCCATGAGTCCGTGCCCGCGTCCTTGCCGCGTCGCGCGACGCCGTCACTTGATCTTTTTCAGTTCGGCGAGCGCGCTGGTCGCGTTCTTGACGGCGCGCTCGGAGTCGCCAAACCGTGCGCGCATTTCGGCCAGGCGCAGATGCCTGATCGCGCGATGCAGCAGCTTGTTGGCGCCGCGGTCCCGTTCGATGGCCTTTTCGTGCAGCGCCTCGCGCGCATGGCCGAGCGCGCTCATCACATGCGTAACGATCTCCTTGGAGTCGCCCTTCGCGCCGTCGTCTATCGCTTCTTGAGTATGCTCAATCGCCGCCTGCAGATGCACGCCGATGCCGGCCAGCGCATAAGTGCCTGAAAAGGCCAGAGCCAAAGCAGTCAGAATCGCGAATACGCTTATTCGAGGCGTCATTGTCATCTCTCCATCGCCGCCAGTGGGCTTGGCTTCAGCTTGTCCAAGAGTTAGGGCGTCCCTTGCATCGGCTCAATCCCCCTCGTGGCCTCGGCGGTTTCTTGATTGAAGGCGCCAAATCGGGCACAAGGCGCTAGCGTCTCTGGGCTTTCGTCGCCCGCTCATTTTCCCGGAAAGGTTGCAATGTCGGAGATCTTGCGCGTCGGCATCGCGGGGCTCGGCACCGTCGGCGCGGCGGTGGCGCGCCTGCTCCGCCGCCAGGCCGAGGCGCTTACCGCCCGCACCGGACGGCAGATCGTCCTGGCGGGTGTTTCGGCTCGCGACGCCGCGAAGGTTCGGGACGCCGATCTTTCCGGCGCGGAGTTCTTTCCCGATCCGGTCAAGCTCGCGTCCTCGCCAGTGATCGATCTTTTCGTCGAATTGATCGGCGGTTCGGAAGGGCCATCGAGGGCCAGCGTCGAAACCGCGCTCGCGCATGGCAAGCCGGTCGTCACCGCTAATAAGGCTTTGCTCGCCGCCCATGGCTTGCATCTCGCAGCGCTCGCCGAAGAGAACCATGCCGCGCTCGCCTTCGAGGCGTCCGTCGCCGGCGGCATTCCGATCGTCAAGACGCTGCGCGAGGGGCTCGCCGGCAATTCGATCGAGCGCGTCTATGGCATTCTCAACGGCACCTGCAATTACATCCTGTCGCGCATGGAACAGGAGCAGCTCTCCTTCGAGGAATGTTTGAAGGAGGCGCAGAGGCTCGGCTATGCCGAGGCCGATCCGACCTTCGACATCGGCGGTTTCGACACCGCTCACAAGCTAGCGATCCTTACCTCGCTGGCGTTTGGCACGCGCATCGCCGCCAGCGCCATCGACATCGAGGGCATTGAGCGCGTGACGCTTGCCGACATCGACGCGGCGGCTGAGCTTGGCTACCGCATCAAGCTGCTCGGCGTGGCGCAGCGCACCGCTGACGGGGTCGAGCAACGCGTCCATCCGACGATGGTCAGCAAGAACTCCGCCATCGCCCAGGTGATGGGCGTCCTGAACGCCGTCACCATCGACGCCGACGCGGTGCATGAACTGACGCTTGTTGGGCCGGGCGCCGGCGGCGACGCCACGGCCTCGGCCGTCGTCGCCGATATCGCCGACATCGCCAAGGGCGTGCGTTCGGCGCCGTTCGGTCTGCCGACCGCGAAGCTCGCCGAACTCAAGCGCACGCCGATGCAGCGCCACGAAGGCGGTTATTACATCCGCATGTCGGTGCGCGACGTCGCCGGCGCCTTCGCCAAGATCGCGACGCGCATGGCGGAGCGCCGCATATCGCTCGAAAGCATCGTGCAGCGCGGCGCGCGCGGCGCGCCGGGAGAGATCGTCGACGTCATCCTCATCACCCATGCGACGAGCGAGCATCTCGTGCGCGAGGCGCTGGACCTGATCTATCAGGACGGCGTCATCGTTTCGCGCGCGCAGGTCATCCGCATCGAGCGCGAGTAGCGAGACATGACGCAGCAGCCTGAAACCGACGCGTCGAAGATCGACCGCTACCTGACCTTGGAGCTGGCGCGCGCGTCGGAGCGCGCCGCGGTCGCCGCCGCCAGGTTCCGGGGACG
>JALHNR010000125.1 GCA_022843525.1 Methylocystis sp.
CGACCCGCTTCGCCTGCGCGCGCGAGGCGGCGTCCTGAGCGACGCTTCGCGCGTTTGCTTCCTCCTGCGCCAGATTGGCGATGCGTGCGTCGAGCGCCGCCGCTTCGCTCCATATCGGCGCAAACCGGGCGATCTCCGCTTCCGAGGCGGCGACTGACTCTGCAGCCGAACGCGCGCGCGTCTCCTGAACGGCGAAAGCTTCTTGAGCGGCGCCCGCTTTCGCCTTGACGTCGGCGGCCTCTTCGATCGCCGCCTTTTGCGTTTCCTCGGCGCGCCGCATCGCGTCGCGAGGGGCGCGCAGCGGCTCGACCTGCGCGAGCGCCGCAAGCGTGTCGCGCCGCGGCGCCATCTCGTCAAACGCCCGCAACGCGCCCGCGCGCGCCGTCATCGCCTGCGCGAGCTTTGCTTGCGCCTGAGCCAAGGCGTCGAACCGGCGCAGCGCATCAGCCATCGCGCTGCGCCTTTCGGCGACTTGCGAGCGTTCGGCTTCGGTCGCCGCCACGTCTGCGTCGATCGCGGCGCGCTCATCTTCCGACATCACGCCGATCTCGGCGCGACGGCGTTCGACAAGCGTCGTCGCCTGCTGCGCCTCTCGAGCGCGCTCAAAGGCCCGCTGCGACAGAACGCCATAGATTTCGGCGCCGGTGATCTTTTCGAGAAGTTCGGCGCGCTCCTTCGCGTCGGCGCGCAAAAAGGCGTCGAATTCGCCCTGCGCCAGAAGCGCCGTGCGACGAAACTGATCGAAGGTGAGATCGGTCAATTCGACGACGCGGGCGTTGACGGGCTCTATGCCGCTCTCGACCGGCGCGACGATTTCGCCGGCCTCGTCGATTCGCCACAGCGACCTGACGCGCTTTTGCAACGCGCCCGACGCTCGACCGCGGGCGCGCTGCAGGTCGCAGCGCGCCCGATAGCGCAGCCCGTCCTTGCCAATAAAATCGACCTCCGCGAACCCGCGTCCGGCGCCGCGGCGAAGAATTGCGCGCGGGTCGCCGGCGCCCAGCGTCTCTCCGGATGGATCTGGCGCGCCTTCGCTCGCGCCGGCTGCGACGACTCGTGGGAATTTATCGTAAAGCGCCAGACAGATCGCGTCGAGAATCGTCGACTTGCCCGCCCCGGTTTCGCCGGTGATGGCGAAGAGGCCGGCCGAGCGCAGCGGTTCGCTGTCGAAGTCGAGGGCGAAGCCTTCGGCGAGACTGGCGAGATTTGCGCCTCTGATCGCCAGAATGCGCAATGTCACGCCTCCTGCAGAAGACGCTCGAAACAGTCGAAATGATTGTCCGTGGGGGTTACGCCGTGCGCCTGCTCAAAGGCTTCGCGAAACAAATCCGTCGGCTTACGCTCGGCAAGGCGCAGCGGCGTCGGCGCCGACGCAGGCGCTTGTGGCCGTTCGACGCTGGTCGAAACGACGCGCAGCGGAAATTTCTCGCAGATGGCGTCGAGCTCGGCCTTCAACCCAACGGCTGGACCGTCGACCCTGATCGCAAGATGCGCGAAGGGCCAGGCGTCCATCGGCGCCGAAGCGTCCAAATCGAGCGCCTGAAGCGCAGTCTCGAGTTCGGTTACGGACAGCGCGCCTGTCGCCGGCGCCCGCAGATGACGGACGGAGCGGATGATCGGCGCATGTTCAACGACAACGGGGCCGCTGGCGTCGATATCGATGATGCTGACGCCATGCGCATAGCCGATCTCGGTCTTCGACATCGGAATGAGCGAACCCGAGTAGCGGATCGTCTCGCGGTCGATGGATTGCGGGCGATGCAGATGACCAAGCGCAACATAGGCGATATCCGGCGAAAACATGTCAGACGGAAGGGCATGTTCGCCGCCGACGAGAATCCGTCGTTCGGACCCTTCGGATTCGAGCGCGCCTGCAACATGAAGATGGCCGGTGACGATGAGCGGCGCCATGCCGATTTCACGCCGCGCGCTCTCGACCGCCTCGCGATAGGCCTCGCGCACGGCGCTGCCGCCGCCGCCGCCGGTCGTCGCAGGCAGATCCACCGCGCGCGGATAAGGCAGCGCGAGCAAATGTGCGCCAATTCTGCCGCTGGCGTCGCGGATCGGCGAAAGATGCGCGCGCGCGTCGAAGGCGCCGTCGCGACGCGCAAAGGCGCCGATCGAAACGACGTCCGCCATCTCGAACAATGCGCGCGGCGCTTCGAGGCGCGCCGCCGGATCATGATTGCCGGCGACCAGCGCGATCAGCGCATGCGGACAGGCGACGCGCAAATCGCGCAATGTGTCATAGAGCAGCCGCTGGGCGTCGGCGGACGGATTGAGGCTGTCAAAAACGTCGCCCGCAACGATGACGGCGTCGACCGCGCGCTCCCTGGCGATGGCGACAAGCTGCGCCAGCGCGTTGCGGTGCTCGGCGTCGCGCGACCAGCCTTGCAGCGTCGCGCCCAGATGCCAGTCGGCCGTATGAAGAAGGCGAATCACTCCAGCAGTAGGCAACAGGCCGTCGGCGGTGGGCAAGGGCCACGCTTGGGCGTGCTGGACTTCGGACGAATAATTCGCGAATTTTTTCGATCCCGACAGCAAAGGACGAGCTGCTGATAAGCGACCCGCAAAAAATTTGCATGGAAGTGTCTAAACAAAGACATGCCGATTACTTTTAGGGACACGCCGTTTCTTGCGGCGTATCTTATTGGCCAGCGTATATCGCCTTCCGGAGGCGAAGCGCTCCCCAGCGTCGGAAGTCATGTCGCAGGCCTTCACAACCCTGTCGTGGTGCCTGTAAAATATGCGGCATCGCAAAGGGCTGGACCTTGGCGCGGTCCGTCAGGCCCCTAATCCGAGAGGAAGCAGGGTGACTGCACACTTTCGTCAACAGACCGTGTCGCCGCAGGCGTGCCCCGCGCTTGTGCTCAACGCCGACTACCGGCCGCTGAGCTACTATCCGCTCTCACTGTGGGGTTGGCAGGACGCCATCAAGGCAGTCTTTCTTGACCGCGTGAACATCGTCTCGGAATACGACAAGACCGTCAAAAGCCCGAGCTTCGAGATGCGTCTGCCCTCGGTCGTGTCGCTCAAGGAGTATGTTCGGCCGACCCGTCAGCCGGCGTTCACGCGGTTCAACGTGTTCCTGCGCGATCGCTTTACCTGCCAATATTGCGGAGAACATGAGGAATTGACGTTCGATCACGTCATTCCTCGATCAAAAGGAGGCGCGACGACGTGGGAAAACGTCGTCGCGGCGTGTTCGCCGTGCAATCTGCGCAAGGGGGACCGCCTGCCCAAGGAGGCGCATATGTCGCCGGCGCAGGCGCCCTTTCAGCCGAGCGTCGCCGACCTGCATCGCAACGGCCGGCTGTTTCCGCCCAATTACCTGCACGAAAGCTGGATGGACTATCTCTATTGGGATTCGGTGCTCGAACCATAGCTTGGCGCGCCAGGAAAGAAGGCTCCAATGATGCGCCGAGTCGTGGTTATGGCTTTCGGCTTCGTCCTCGCTGTGGGCGTCGCCGCCATTTTTCTTATCGTCTCGGCGCTCCTTGATCCGGCGACGCGGGAGGCGGGATTTGCCGCCGCAACGTCCGGCCTGTTCGCCTTCGTCGAAGAAGATGTGCGCGCCGGCGGATGGAGCGATCCTCTGGCGACACTCGGATTCTTCATCTGGGCGATCGTCATCGCCACCTGCGTCGCGCCGCTCGCGGTCGCGGCGTTGATCGGCGAGATCGCCGGCGCACGCTCGCTCCTCTGGTATTCGGGCGCGAGCGCGACGCTCGCCGGCGCGTCGCCGTGGATCGCCCGCGCTGCGATGGGACTTGATCGCGCCCGCGAAGCCAGCCCCCTCGAATTACGAATCGCGCTGTTGTTTTTTCTGACCGGCGCGCTGGCGGGGGCGATTTACTGGGTGATCGCCGCGCGTCCGTCCGCGCGTCAGATGGCGCGCCCCAAAGCGCCGCCGCTTCGCGAAGTTTGACGCGCAGCCTTCACGGGGAAGCAGCGCCAATAGACGCGAGCGCATCGCAATGAATTTCGCGCGAGACATCCGGCAAATCGCGGGCCATCTGAACGAGCGCCGAGTCGCAAGAATCCTTCATGCTCGAGGTCTTATCCATAGTCACACGTGCGCAGGCGGGCGAATGAAGCAAGAATGCGCGCTGAAGCGATCATTGACGTCAGGAATGCTTGATCTCCATTTTGGCGACACATCGAATGAACTGAGGCGCCTATGAGATCATGAGGCGCCGACGTCGCGAAATCCCCGGGTTTTCTTAGACTGTGACGGCGTCAGGATTGACGCCAAAAGCCGGAAGTGCTCTTAACCGAACATGGCAGACTACCATTCTCTGATCGCGAGAGCGGTCGCCGCTCTGCCGCAGTCCACGCCGGACACGCGCCAAGCGGTCTATGAACGCGCCCGCAAGGCGCTGTTCAATCAGTTGCGCGGCATCCAGCCGCCGGTCGCAGAAGCCGATATCGCCGCTGAAGGCCGCGCGCTCGAAGACGCGATCCAGCAAGTCGAAGCGGAGCGCGCCGCAAGCGAGGCGCAAGCGACGCAAGCTCGCGATGGGACGTCTGCGCCGCAGCGCAAGCCGCATCCGATCAGCTCGGCCAAGTCTGCCGAACGCGCGCCGAATGACGACGCGGATTCGTCTTGGGGCGACGCGCGTCACGCCTCCATCGGCGGCGAAGACGATGTCCCGCAGCGCGAGCCACAGAGGCCGCCAGCGCCGCTGCCGCTCGCGCCGAGGCCGCAGCGCTCGAAGCGTCTCATGCTTTCCGTCGCCGGCGTTGTCGTCGCGCTCGTGGCGGTCGTCGGAACCCTCGCCTGGCAGCTTCGCGAGCAGCCGGAGGATCTGGCCAAACTGAAGCCGGAGCAGTCCGCCGCCAATGTGCCCGAAGGCGGCAAGATCAACGATCGCGTCGCCGGCGACGGGCAAGCGGCCAAAAAGCCGACGCCGCGCAGCCCCGCCGTGCCGGTGGCGCAAAAGGCGGAGATGTGGGTCGGCTCCCTCGCCGAGCCCACGAAGGTCGACAAGATTTACAACGGCTCCGCCGTCTGGCGTCTTGAGAACGTCGGCGGGCCTGGCGAACCCGTCGGGTCGGCCATCCGCGGCGACATCGAGGTCCCCGACGCGAAGCTGAAAATGACTCTCCTGTTTCGCAAGAACACCGACGCGACTCTTTCGGCCTCGCACACCATCAATGTGTCGTTCACAGTCGCGCCCGGCAGTCCCATCGGCGGCGTCAAAGCCATCGGCCCCATCCAGATGCGACGCTCCGATGCACAGTCGGGAGAAAAAGTCGCCGGCATTCCCGTGCCGATCACCGACAACAATTTCCTCATCGGGCTGATGCGGGGCGACCATGAGGCGCGCAATATTCTCCTGTTGCGGTCGCTCGCGGCGTTAGACTTGCCGATGCAGCTCGCCGACGGCCGAGCGGCGACGATCAACATGGAAAAAGGCCCATCTGGCGAACGCGTCTTCGCTGACGCCATCGACTCCTGGGGAAAATAGACCCCAACTTCGCTGCAACAGCCGACTCAGCAGGCCCATTCTAAACGTCACATGACGAGCGTCAGCTTTTTCGCGGCGCGCGTCACGCCGGTGTAGAGCCATCGCGCCCGATGTTCGCGGAAGGCGAAGGACTCATCGAAAAGCGTCACGTCGTCCCATTGCGACCCTTGGGCCTTGTGGACGGTGAGCGCATAACCGAAATCGAACTCGTCCGAGTCCTTGCGAAGCGCATAAGGAATGTCGGTTTCCGCGCCGAACAGTTGCGGCACGACGGCCACGCGCTGAAATTTAGCGGCTTCGCCATCTTCCGGCATTACCAGCATTCTCACCTTGCCGCGGCGCAGGGCTCCGGCGCTCTTTACCGTGAACAGCGCGCCGTTCAGAAGTCCCTTCTTGCGATTGTTGCGCAAGCAGACGAGCTTCTCGCCGGACTGCGGCAACTCGCCCGAAAAGCCGCGCAGCTGGCGCAGGCGACCGTTATAGGCGCGCCGCGTTTTGTTCAGGCCGACGAGCACCTGATCGGCGCCGGTCACGAGCGCCGGATCGAGCGAGTCACGGCTGATCACGCGCGTATCGCCGAAGACGCCGCGCTCGACGCTCTCGCCTTCGCGGATCGCCATTGACAGGCGGATGATCGGATTGTCGGCCGCCTGTCGATGCACCTCTTTCAGCATCACGTCAGGCTCGGCGTCGGTGAAGAAGCCGCCGCCTTTCACCGGCGGCAATTGCGCCGGATCGCCGAGCACCAGCACCTTCTTGCCGAAGGAGAGAAGATCCCGGCCCAGCTCATCGTCGACCATCGAGCATTCATCCACGACGATGAGTTTCGCACGCGCCGCGGCGCTGTCGTCGTTGAGAACGAAGGACGGCTCTTCGGTCTCGGTGTCGGTCGCGCGATAGATGAGGCTGTGAATCGTGCGCGCGTCCTTGCAGCCCTTGGAGCGCATGACGAGCGCCGCCTTGCCGGTGAAGGCGGCGAAGGCGACGTCGCCCTCGACATGTTCGGCAAGATGCCGCGCGAGCGTCGATTTGCCCGTTCCGGCGTATCCAAACAGCCGAAACACCTGCCGCGCGCCGGGCGTTTCAAGCCAGCGCGCGACGGCGGTCAGCGCTTGATCCTGTTCGGGCGTCCAGATGGGCATGGCTACGGTGTCGAATCCAGGCGTCACGATGGCGGAGCCGACGCCGGCGAACAAGCGCCAATATGAATCTTGTCAGGCGCTGAAGCCCGCGATCAGCAACGCGCCGCCGAGCGCGAAGGAGACGAGCGCAAACGCGGGATAGCGCTTTTCATATGCCATTCGGGCGAAAATGTCGCGCACCGTCTGCGGCGGCAGAAACAGCGTCAGGAAACCGCTGATTAGCGTGATCCAGCCCACAAGCGAGACGAGGGCCGCGGCCGTGTCACTCCAAATGTCGTGGCCGATCACAATGGCGAGACCGATCACGAGGCGTATCATGCCGACGAAGGCGATGGCGACGGGCTCGCGCGAAATGCTCTCGATCATCTGCAGCGCCACGTCCCGACGCACGAGCATCCAGGCGGACATGATCAGAGCGTAAGCCCCGATCAGCTTTGCGAGAAAAAGCGTAAGCGGCGTCATGAACGCCTCCTTGCCAAATCGCCCTTCACACCGCCGAGGAATGGCGGGCCGGCGCCGACTGCAGGTAGGCGTCAAAGGCGGCTGCGACAAGGCGAACGAACGGCTTTCCGCGGTCGGTTACGACGAGTCGTCGGCCCTGCAGGTCGATGACGCCGTCGTCCGCAAGTGCGTCGAGCGACGCCTGCGCCGCATCGAAGGCGTTTTCCGCATAGCCGTGACGCGCAGCCACCGCGCCGTAGTCAACATCGAAATCGCACATGAGGCGTTCGATAAGATCGGCGCGGGCGATATCCTCGCGCGTGAACGCGACGCCGCGCGTTGTCGCAAAACGCCCCGACTCGATCGCGCGTCGCCATCCGGCGAGATCGGTGGCGTTCCCGACATAGCCCTCCGGAAGACGCCCGATGGACGAAACGCCAAACGGCAGCAGCGCGTCGGCGGCGTCGGTCGTGTAGCCTTGGAAATTACGGCGCATGCGCCTTTCGCGCGCGGCGATCGCCAGCGGGTCCTCGGGACGCGCAAAATGGTCGAGTCCGATCGCCTCAAATCCAGCGTCCTCGAGCGTCGCGCGCACCGCCGCCGCCTGCGTCAGACGCTCGGCGGCGCCCGGCAGCGCCGCGGAGTCGATCAGCTTCTGGTGTGACTTGAACCAGGGCACATGCGCATAGCCGAAAACCGCGAGCCTCTGCGGCGCAAGGGACGCCGCGAGCGAGGCGGTGCGCGCGGCGTCTTCGACGGTCTGCTTTGGCAGGCCATACATCAGATCCAGATTGATCGCCGTGATCCCAGCCTCGCGCAGCAATTTCACGGCCTGCGCCACTGTCTCATAAGGCTGTATGCGGCCGGACGCCTCCTGCACATGCGCGTTCAAATCCTGCACGCCGAGCGAGGCCCGCGTAATTCCGGCGGCGGCAAGCGCCTCGACGAGATCGGCGTCGAGAATGCGCGGATCGAGTTCGATCGCGTGTTCAGTTTCGGCGGAAAGATCGAAATGATCGCGCAGAACTGCAATGATCGCACCGAACCGCGAAGGGCCGAGAATGCCCGGGGTGCCGCCGCCCCAATGGATGCTCGCGACGCGGCGCGCGGGCGTCGCTTCTGAGGTGAGCGCAATTTCAGTCTTTAGCGTCTGCGCATAAGACTCGAGCGGCGCATCCTGGCGCACCGCCTTTGTGTGACAGCCGCAATAGGCGCAGATGGCTGTGCAAAATGGAACGTGGAAATAGAGCGAGAGCGACGAGGAAGGCTCGAGGTTCGCGAGCCACGCACGCACGTCGGCGTCGCCGATCGAGTCGGAGAAATGAGGCGCCGTGGGATAGCTCGTGTAACGCGGCGCGGATCTTTCGGCCAAGGCCAGGGACGCTGGGTCCATCCTACTGACTCCCTCGCCGCCGCGCGGCGCCGCTCAAATTGATAGCGCGCCTCGGCTTGGCGCGCAAAAGTCTCGACTGCCGCACTTTGACGCGGGCGCGTTTGCGAATCGGCTTGGATGCAGGCAGGGAAAAAGGCAAAGTGAGGCAATTTCACGAGGGCGGGAGCATGGCGCAAATGGCGATATTTTTTGGGCGACGATCGCAACGGCTGGTGTTCTGCCTTGTCGCCGCTGCGAGCGTCTCGGCGCCGCTCGCATATGCCGCCAGTTCGACGGATGCCGCTGGCCGCTACTCGATTCTTCGCGAGGGAGACAAAGATACGGGCTGCATGCTGACGCTCGACGCGCGCACGCGCGGCCGCGCCGGCCTGAAGGCGCAGCTTGCCCCGGCCTGCCGGGACAATGGCGTTGTCATTTTTGATCCGGTCGGCTGGGGGCTCGACCGGGGGCGTCTCGTGCTCACCGCCCGCAAGGGCCACAAGGCGCATTTTGACAAGGGCGCCGACGGCGTTTGGCGGCGCGACGCCAACGAAGGCAAGGCGCTCGGGCTGCGCCCCCTCTAGCAAGCCTTAGCTTTTCATCAGTGAGAGACTTCGACGAAAGAAGCCTCCCGGATTTCTCCGGGAGGCTCTCCGCCGTCGCCGCGCGAGAGGGGCGGGGTGCCGGCGACGGATCGTGTGGCGCGGCCGCCGGCTAATCGCAAACTCTTACTCGGCGATAGTCGACGATCTCGCCCCACGGACCAAGAACCGGCTTCTGGAGAAAATGACACTCTCCATAGCCGTAATAGGCGTCGGCGTGGTCTGCCCAGGAGCCGCGATAAGGCTCCGGCGCAAACCAGGCTTCGCGACCGTCATCATAGGGATCGTAGCCATGACCAAAGCTTTCGCTTTGGTTGCCGCCATGACCAAAGCTTTCGCTTTGGTAGGGAGCATGGCGTTCAGAGGAGTCATCGCCCAGATCCTGCGCGACGACCGGGGTAGCTGCGAGCGCCAGGAGGACAGCGAGGACGAGAGGCTGGCGCGGCATCTTGGCTCCGATCAAAGAAGAGCAGGCGCGGGGAGAACATTCGTCAAAATCGCCTGTTCATACCTGAACTCTGGCGCACGCCAGCTGAACCGGAGATGGCCGCGCCGTTCATTCGGCAGTCAGCTTTGCGGCGGGGCTGCCGAGTTTTTATAGGCGTTTGGGGCACGACGCCAAAGCGTATCAATTTCGTCCAGGCTGATCATTTTCGCGACTGTGCCGTTTCAAAAAGGCACACTTTTCGGCGTCTCATCCCCGACGCCGACATCCCGTTGTCCATGAAATCGCAGTGCGTCCAGCGTCCAGCGAAGGAACGGCTCAAGCGCCGCCCGTTAGCACGCAATCTGCAGAATAACGAGATATTGCGCCAAGTTGCGTCAAATTGGAACGTGCGGCGGCTACTTGTCGATGCCATCAGATGCGCATTGAAAAGACAGCCATTCGGCAATGTGACCTGCCGCACTGCTGAGCAATCAGGTTCTGACGCAAGTTGAGCGCAATCCGTCGGCCGAGCGGAAAGGCAACCCCGCTTCAGGCCCAAAACTGGGGATTAGAGCGCTGATGTCGATCGCGAATCCAAAAGAGATGCTGAAGCCCTTCGTCGCGCGCGCCAATGGCGAGGAAGTCGAACATGAATTGGCGTCGCATGAAGACGGCGCGCGCGGCACGCTCACGCGCGAGGACATTGCGCTGGCGATCCATCGCCGGCTTGAAGGCATGTCCCGCCGCGAAGCTAAGCGCCTGACCGACCTGGTGATCGAGGAAATGGCGGCGACTCTGGCGTCCGGCGAGTCGCTCAAGCTGCACGACTTCGGCTCATTCATCGTCCGCACGAAACGCGAGCGCGCGGGCCGCAATCCGCGCACCGGCGCGCCCGTGCCGATCGAAGCGCGTCGGGTCATCACGTTCAAGGCGTCGCCCAATATGAAGGCGGCCATCAACGGCGAGATTCCTTTGGTGAAGGTCAAGAAGCGCGCGCGTGGCCGCCTCGCGCGGCAGAACGGCGGGGCCGAAGTCGTGAGAATCTGCGCCCCATGAAATCTCGGTAGTCCGCGCTCCTCCCTGTGAGCGGACCAGGGGCCCGATCGTTCGCCGCACGCCCCGGCGAACCTTCGGGCCCTCTCTATTTAAGGCAGGGCCGCGCGATTGAGTTTGCCGTTGGCGTTGCGTGGCAGCGCGTCGAGGAACATGACCGCGCGCGGACATTTGTAGGCGGCGAGATGCG
>JALHNR010000126.1 GCA_022843525.1 Methylocystis sp.
TGTCGATTAAAGGACTTCCGACGCGTCGCCACGCGCTATGACCGAAACGCAGCCAACTTCCTCGCCGCCGTTTGCCTCGCCGCCACCGTCAGCTATTGGTTATGAGTCCGAGCCCTAATTCTATCATCAAAACGTCATCTATCCGTCAAGTATGAGAGACGTTGATCGAATAATAATTCAAATGGGGCCCATTCGGGGATCATCCGCAGCTCATCAGCTAAGATTTACAAGGGGGGAAATCCGTGAAACTCAAAACTTTCGCTGCCGTGCTAGCTACAAATGCGGCGCTAATTACTAGCACAGGCGCGTTTGATCTTGATCCGGCGCTCCCGACCTACAAGTCCGTTAGTGGCATTTCGGGCCAGCTCAAGTCGATCGGGTCCGATACGTTGAACAACGAAATGACGCTTTGGGCCGAGGGTTTCAAGGGCAAGTATCCCAACGTGAAGATCGAGATCGAGGGCAAGGGCTCATCGACAGCGCCACCGGCGCTGGTAGAGGGCACTTCGCAATTCGGTCCGATGTCACGTCCGATGAAGGCCAAGGAGATCGAAGCCTTTGAGAAAAAATACGGGTATAAACCTTCCTCGTTCCAAGTAGCGATCGACGCGCTCGCGGTCTATGTCAATAAGGACAATCCGCTCAAGTGCTTGACCCTGCAACAGGTTGACGGCATCTTCTCAAAGTCGCGCAAGGGCGGCTTGAACAAGGATATCACCACCTGGGGCGACGTTGGGCTGACTGGCGAATGGGCGGCAAAACCGATCTCACTCTATGGCCGCAACTCCGCGTCGGGCACCTACGGCTACTTCAAGGAAGTGGCGTTGTTCGAGGGTGACTATAAGGATCAGGTCAAGGAGCAGCCGGGCTCGTCGGCCGTCGTGCAAGGCGTTGCGAGCGACAAGTTCGCGATCGGCTATTCCGGCATCGGTTACAAGACGGCCGATGTTCGCGCCGTCCCGCTCGCAGTCAAGGCTGGCGACAAGTGTTACGACACGTCAGCAGAAAATGCTTATTCAGGAAATTATCCAATTGCGCGCTTCCTTTACATCTACGTCAACAGGAATCCCAATCAGCCGCTAGACCCCCTGCGCGCTGAGTTCATCAAATACGCACTGTCAAAGCAAGGTCAGACCGACACCGTCAAGGGTGGTTATTACCCAATCACGAACTCGCTCCGTTTGGAGAACCTGAAGGCCCTAGGGATATCGGCCAACTGATCCCCATCGCGCGCGGCGATGCCGGGCAAGAGCGAACCGGCATCGCTCCGTTTTTTCAGGGACCGTGCGTGCCGGTGAGCGGAACATGATGTTATGACAGATGACGGCGTCCAAGGGCATCCTTCCGCCATTGGCTCTGGGGAGCCAACTGCCGCGCCGCGGCGCCCCCCGCGCACGACCCGCCGTTCGGTCCTCTTTGTCGACGCCGTTGCTAATTGGACCATCACCATTGGCGGCCTCGGCGTTATCCTCGCCGTCTTCGGCATTATGATTTTTCTCACTGCAGTCGTATGGCCATTATTCTCCGGCGGTCATGTCGTCGCCCAAAGCCAGGCAAAGCTGGAAGGAGCGGCAAGCGACGTTCTTACAGAACTCGTGGACGAGTACCACACGATCGTCGTTTCCGTCGAACGCAATGGTGAAGTTGCGATCAATCACCTTGCGACAGGGCGCTTGATCAAGTCGCGCAAGTTTGAAATCGGCAAACGAAAAATTGCGTCCTTCGCGCGGACGTTGAACGGCGAGAATGTTGCGATCGGCTTCGATGATGGCACTTTGCGCCTTGGCCGCATCAAGATCGAGACGACAATTCTCAAGACCTCCGCCGTTCCAGCCGGATTGAACGAGCTCGGGCGCGACGACCGCACCGATGGCGACGCTGTGTATTCCGTCATCGATGACGACCAGGTCCGTCGCATCGCGGTATCGGTCGACTTGGACGAGCCACAACAAATCGCTCCTGAGGGGGTGGCCCTGGTAGCTTTGGATTACCGTCTGGGCGGCGCCGTCGAGCGGCCGACGCGCTCGTTCGCGTCAATTGACGCTAATGGCGCCGTCCGCCTCAGCCGCCTCGAAACCAAACGCAGTCTGTTGGGCGGAACGCGCGCACAGACAACTCTCAACTCGATCGACCTTCCATCGCTGCCAAAAGGCACGGAGGTGGCATCGATCCTCATGACTGGCTTGGCCGACCAGCTTTATGTCGTCGAGGACGCTGGCAGCGTATTCCGCTATGACACCCGCGATCCTCAAAAGCCAATTTTGGCTGAGCGTACCCAGCTGACGCCAGATGGCGTTGGCGTGACCGCGCTCGGATTTCTGGCCGGCGAACAATCGATCGTGGTCGGCGGCGCGGATGGCTCCGTCAACGTCTTTTTCCGGCTCCAGCGCCCTGGCGCCGATACAGCGGACGGGTTCGCGCTCGTCAAAACGCATGAACTCGAGCGCCAACCCGATGCGATTGTCGCTCTAGCGGCGAGCCCGCGAAGCAAATCCTTCATCACCGCCGATGCGAACGGCAATGTCTGGGTGCGGCATGCGACCACCGACCACACGCTATTGAAGCTCGCGGCTCCTGGAGGCGCGGTGACTGCGGTCGCGATAGCTCCGCGCGAGGATGGCGTCGTGGCGATCGGCAAGAATGAAGCTGTCTGGAATTGGCGTATCGAGATGCCGCATCCAGAGACTACCTTCTCGTCCATTTTCGGCAAGGTCTGGTACGAGGGATACCCTGAACCAGGCTATACGTGGCAGTCGTCCTCGGCCACAGACACGTTCGAGCCCAAACTCTCTCTCGTCCCGCTCGTCTTCGGCACCATCAAAGCTGCGTTCTATTCGCTATTGTTCGCGATTCCGATCGCGCTGTGCGCGGCGATCTACACATCTGAATTTGTCGGGCCTGGCGTGCGGAACATTATCAAACCGACCATGGAAATGATGGCGTCGCTGCCCTCCGTCGTTCTCGGATTCATCGCAGCGCTCGTCCTGGCGCCCATCGTCGAGAGTTGGATCGCAGCCATCGTGTTGGCAGTTGTGGTCCTGCCACTCTCCGTCTTTCTTGGAGCCTATCTGTGGCAATTCGTACCGCAAAATATTGCGCTAAGGGTCGGTGGCGGCAGCAAGATGCTTTTCATTGGCGCTGTGCTCGTAGTCGGCGTCATTTTGGCGCTCAATCTGGCGCCCTGGTTCGAATCCGCCTTGTTCGGCGGAGACTTCAAGGCGTGGGCAAATGGCGATGTTGGATCGAGCCGCCCGTTTATGGCCCTCCTCACTTGGCCCGTGTCCTTCGCAATCCTGTTGTTCGCCGATGCCCGGAGGTTTTTGCCGTTCATGCCAGGCGGCGGCTCCTCCCGTCAGCGTGACAACGCGCTCGTAGACTTGGGTCGATGGCTCGCCTTTCTGGCAGGTTCGCTCGGGCTCGCTTGGCTGCTCGCCACGGCGCTTCTGACCCTCGGCATTGATGCACGGGGTGGCGTCGTCAACACCTATGTCCAGCGCAACACGTTTGTCGTCGGATTTGCGATGGGCTTTGCGGTCATTCCCATCATGTACACGATCGCCGAGGACGCTCTGACGGCGGTTCCAGAACACTTGCGTGCGGCTAGCCTCGCCTGTGGCGCGACCCCTTGGCAGACCGCCATTTCGATCATCGTGCCGACGGCCTTGAGCGGCATCTTTGCCGCAGTAATGGTCGGCCTGGGACGTGCCGTTGGGGAAACCATGATCGTCGTCATGGCGGCCGGGAACACGCCGGTCATCGACTGGAACATCTTCAGCGGTTTGCGCGCTCTCTCGGCCAATATCGCCGTGGAGCTCCCCGAAGCAGTCAAAGACGGGTCGCTCTACCGAATGCTGTTCTTGGCGGCGCTCGCTCTGTTCGTGATGACGTTCGTCATCAACACCTTGGCCGAGATGGTCCGGCTGAAGTTCCGGAAACGTGTTGCGCAGTTATAAAGGACCGCCATGGATAACGTGACTATCGATCAGGCGGCGATCCGGCCAATTGATGCGCCGTCCGCGGTGGTGCGGCGCAGCCCCGCGACGGCCCTTTCAGCGCGCGGCGAGCCCTTCATGTGGGCGCTTGGCGCTGCCCTAACGATCGGCATCGTCATGGTTATCGGCTTCCTGTTATTCGTCTTCTGGAATGGCTTAATAACGTTTATTCCGAAACCTGTCGCCGTCGTGACCCTCAGGTCTGGCGCCATGGTTGCCGGCGAGCCGACCCGTCCGGAGCTCTATCGACTGTCTCCGGACGCCATAAAAGCGCTGCCGCCCGCTGAGGCAGCAAAAGTAGCGGTGAATGGCGGTTATGGACATCGCACGCTCTACCGCATTGGAAACTACGATCTCTACAACGAGGACTTTCGCTGGGTTTCCGACCACGACGTCGACAAGATCGACTATCCCGAGGATATGGTCTTCATCGAACGATTGGAATGGGGCGTCTTCGTTGGCCGCATCAGGTCGGTCAAGATCGGTGATCGAGATCTGGCCAACCCCACGCCAAAGGATCCCGCGCTTGCTGCCGCGCACAAGGAAGCGCGCGCGCGCTGGCAGACGATCCGTCGTATCGAGCGGGACCTTATCGGGCGCGTCAATCATGATCTGGAAGTTCTTCGTCTTGATGTTCGGCGCGCCGAGATCAAACATGGCCCGGCCTCCACACAGGCCGAGAAGGCGAGACTAACCGAGGCGGCGCAAATCCCGTCACTCAAATCCGAGTACGATCGGCTGACGGGCGAGGCCGTTCGCCTCAATTCGATCGACCAGCTCAACACCGTGACGCTCGCCGACGTCACTGGCAAGGAGAAGGTCCTGCCGCTTTCGAGCCTGGTGCGGTTCTATCCCGCTAATAATCTGTCCTTTTTTGACAAAGTCTCCATCTATCTGTCGCGCTGGGGCGAGTTCCTAAGCGATGAGCCGCGCGAGGCCAACACTGAGGGCGGCGTTCTACCCGCCATCTTTGGCACTGTCGCGATGACGCTGCTGATGGTCCTCATCGTCGCGCCGATGGGCGTCATCACCGCTCTTTATCTGCGTGAATACGCCAAACAAGGGCGTCTCGTCTCGATTGTCCGCATTTCGGTTAACAATCTGGCCGGCGTCCCGTCGATCGTCTATGGTGTCTTTGGACTCGGCTTCTTCGCTTACGGAATCGGCGCTCACATCGATGACCTGTTCTTCCCCGAGCGGCTTCCGGCCCCTACTTTCGGCACCGGCGGAATTCTCTGGTCCGCGCTAACATTGGCGCTCCTGACGGTGCCCGTCGTAATCGTAGCGACGGAGGAAGCGCTCTCTGCGGTTCCACGCTCAATGCGCGAGGGGTCGCTGGCCTGCGGCGCCTCGAAGTGGCAGACGATCAAGAACATCGTCTTGCCGCGCGCGATGCCCGGAATCATGACCGGGATCATTCTGGCGATGGCCCGGGGCGCGGGCGAAGTGGCGCCATTGATGCTCGTCGGCGTCGTCAAGCTCGCTCCCACGCTGCCGTTCGACGGCTACTTTCCCTTTGTGCATCTCGAACGCAGCTTCATGCATCTCGGCTTCCACATCTACGACGTGGGGTTTCAATCCCGCAATTCAGAGGCCGGTAAGCCGATGGTCTTCGTCACAACTTGCTTGCTGATTGCGGTCATTACTTTTCTGAATCTCGCCGCAATTGTCATCCGGTCGCGACTGAAGCGCCAATTTGCCGGCAACCAGTTTTGATGAGGGACGCACCGATGTCGGAGGTTGTGGACGCACCCGTCAAGCCGGCGTTCGAACCGGCATTCCTTCATCCCATGAGGGGAGAAGACGGTGAGATCATACAGATACGGCAGTTCAATCTTTGGTACGGAGCTTCTCAGGCATTATTCGACAACAATTTTTCGATTGAGCGCGGCTTGGTAACGGCGCTTATCGGCCCTTCGGGCTGCGGCAAGTCGACCTTATTGCGCTGCTTCAATCGTATGAATGATCTCATCGACAATCTTCGCGTCACCGGAAAGATTGTGTTCGACAACGCCGACATCTTCGCGCCGAACATCGATGTCATTGCGCTGCGCAAACGGATGGGCATGGTCTTTCAAAAGCCCAACCCTTTCCCGATGTCGATTTACGAGAATGTCGTCTATCCGTTACGAATCGACGGCGTGCGCAGTAAGTCGAGGCTCGACGAGACCTGCGAACGAGCGCTTAAAGACGCAGGGTTATGGGACGAGGCGAAGGATCGGCTCGAATCCTCGGCCCTCGGCCTGTCAGGAGGACAGCAGCAACGGCTTTGCATTGCTCGCGCGATCGCGGGCGACCCGGAGGTTTTGTTGCTGGACGAGCCTTGCTCGGCGCTCGACCCGATCGCAACGGCGAAAATCGAAGAATTGATCGACGAACTGCGTGGGAAATACACAGTCATCATCGTAACCCACAACATGCAGCAAGCCGTCCGAGTATCCGACAACACGGCCTTCATGTATCTCGGGCGTCTCATCGAATACGGCGACACCAATACCGTTTTCGAGAATCCGCAGCGACCCAGAACGCACGACTATGTCACAGGGCGCTTCGGATGACCGTCGGCTCTGCGAAGCGCACGGTAAGCGAAAGGCCAGATGACATGACTGAACATACCGTCAAGTCTTACGAGCAGGAGTTGCACGAGCTCACCCAGTTGACTGCGCGGATGGGGGCTCTTACTCAACAGCAGTTTCGTGACGCCATCAGCGCGTTGATCAATAGCGATGAAAACCTTGCCAATCACGTGATTTCCGCTGATGACGCTGTCGATGAACTTCAGCAACGGATCGAGCAGCAGGCCATTCACCTGATCGCCAAGCGCCAGCCGGTGGCTGATGACTTGCGCGTGATCGTCGGGGCGATGCGCATTTCGATCGATCTCGAGCGCATTGGCGATTTCGCCAAGAATATCGCCAATCGGATGGCCGTAATAAAGGACGATTCGCATCCAAGGGGGTTGATGAAGCGCTTGGAGGATATGGCCGATCTTGCGATCGCTCAGATTGAGAACGTACTCGACAGCTATGCACAACTCGACGCCACAAAAGCGATCGCGGTGTGGAACCGCGATAAAGAAATCGATGGCATGTACACATCGCTATTCCGCGAGGCGCTTACCTATATGATGGAGGATGCTCACAGCATCACTTTTTGTACCCATCTGCTGTTTTGCGCAAAAAACATCGAGCGCATTGGTGACCATACGACAAATATAGCTGAGATGATTTACTTCGTGGTGCGGGGCTCGCCCCTCAAGGGGGCGCGACCAAAAGGCGATACGTCGGCCACGGTAGTAGCAGCGCCTTCCGGTTAGGGCACTTGAGACGCCTAACCAGCCACGAGAGCTCTCATCTTGATCTTCGACGAGAGAAATCGGCGGTCACTCGATTAAATTCAGCTGCTAATATTCGCCTTCCAATATGCTTTGATTTGCATCACAAGCGATGCCGTCAGGAGGGGGCATCCACTCCATCAGACCCAATAAGCTGCAGCGACACGCGCGAACTGGCGCATTCTTGCAATTAAGCGCAACGTGACAGCGTCGAAGACACGCTGAGCAAATCAGGCCAACGCATCCGCTCTTGTATCCGCTAGGTGAAGCGCGTGGCGCGCGATGATTTGTTCTTCGTTGGTCGGAATGACAAACACCCGTACCACAGACTTCACGGATGAAATGACTTCCTTCCGCTGCTCATTCGCTTGGCGATCGAGCTCGACGCCGAGCCATTCCATGCCTTCAAGGACCCGCTCGCGCACCCGCCACGCGTTCTCGCTCCTGCCCCCATGGCGGCAAGATCTGCTCAAGGTCGGAAGTGGCGAATTCGCCAATGTGCACCGCTCCCTGGCTGATCGGACTCGATCAGGATACAGGCTGCCATCTGATCGAGCTGCCGCACGACAAGCATATTCGGTCCACCGCTTTTCTCGCGAACGACTGCGCCGCGAGCGAAGCCGAGGCTCGGGAATTGCGTGACGCTGGCGCGCATTTCTCCATATGGACACTTCTATCAACGCGACGTTTTGGGCGGGGACGCCGCGGTGGGAATATCTTTGGCCCGCGGAACGCATCACGTCCGTTGGCGCTGCGCTGGCGGAGAGCGCTCGGCGCCCCTGCGTTGCTTCAGATGGCGGCCATTCGTTGCAGGAAGATCAGCCGCTTGAAGTTATAGACGAGGTTGGCCATGCCGATCTTCACTTTGGCTCTGGCGACGCCAATGGTTCTGATGAACAATCGCATCCGATCCTTCTGCTCGGCGAAGACATGCTCGACGCGCGAGCGGACCTTCGACTTTTCTGCATTGGCGCGGCGTAGGGTGTCCGGCATCGGCTTGCCCTTGGGCTTTTTGCGGTGAACGCGGCTGACAAAGCCATTCTTTTCCATGAAGATCTCGTTGGCGGCCGAGCGATAGGCTGTGTCCGCCCAGACGCTCGACGCCGTGTTTGTCTTGTCGAGCAACCCTTCGCGCAATCGCGCGCCTTCATAGGCGGCGGCGTCACTCGCCTGCCATTTGCGGATGAAGCCGAAGCCGCGGTCAATTGCGATATGGTTTTGGTAGCCAAAGACCGGGATTGCGATGTCGCAAGGCGGCTTTGAGCCGTCCTCTTTCGCTTTCGCCTTGCTGAACTTCACCGTCCAGCGCGCGTCGCGATCCTTTTGGCGCAGCTTGGCCGGATGGTCTTGCCAAGCCTCTGGAATGCGGCCGTCCTTGATCGCTTTCTGCTCTTCTTCGGTGTTGCGCTGACGTGGCGCGGCGACAAGCGTGGCGTCGACGATTTGGCCGGACATGGCGATGAAGCCCGAGGCTCGCAGCGCGGCGTCAAAGCGCGCGAACAAGGAGTCGATTGCGCCGGCCTTCGTGAGCTTCTCGCGAAACAGCCAGATCGTGCGCGCGTCCGGAACGCGGTCGGCGAGCGAGAGCCCGAGAAACCGCATGAAAGACATGCGGTCGTTGATGAGAAATTCGGCGCGCTCGTCAGAGAGATTGTCCATCGCCGCAATAACGAGAATTTTGAACATCATCACGGGATCAAAGGGCCGTCTCCCGCCTTGCGTTCCGTCCAAATAGCCGAGCGCAGCGACGAGATCGGCGCGAAACATCTCAAAATCCACCGCCACCGCGAAGGCTTCAAGGTGATCGCCGAGATTGCTCAGCCGATTCAATCGTTCGTCGACATCGAAAAACCCAGGCTGCCCGCGCATCGACTCGTCTCCGATCCCGTTCAACACAAAGAATCAGAAACAGTGCTCGCACGCCAGTTCTTAGAAGCGTCCATATTCCTTCTTCCGTAGTCTCACACCTAGGCGCGCCACATCAAAGCCGCTAGTCCAGTCGGCGCCCGCGCCTTGCGTCGGCACCTTGCGCGCTGCCAGGCGGTAAGAGCGCGCGACGCCGCGTTGAAGGCGCTGAGCGGGAGCCTTATGCGGCGCGCGCGACTGGCGGCGAAGAAGCCCTGCGCGCTGCCCTGCAAGGGGAATAAAATCGCGTCGTCGCCGAAATTGGTGACGATCTCAGGAAACTCGCCACCGAAGACGCCAGCGACCCCCCGGCGCGGCCGATTTGATGGCGGCTCTGGTATTGTGACTTCAAAACGCAGTAAACCCAATGCCAGTTGAAATGTAGTTTGACGCGCCATGGACTCCGTTAATGAGGCCGTAGACGCCGGAACGATGATGGACGCGAACGAAAACCTCAAACGGCGCTTCTTTATACGGAGAAACGGTGATTTCTGGAACGAGCAGGTTCAGGAAACGAGAGCTATGCCCGCTGCTGTCAAACTGTCGTTCGAACTCTGAAATCCCCGTGACGTAGCTTGCGCCGATCAGGCCAAGTCGGAAATTTGTGTAGATGTAATCATTCCATGGAAAATACGTCCATCTCGCCATAGGGATCAGATCGAACTCCCACTGCTGTCCGGCTTCGCGACTGCCAAAACGCTTGGCGACTCCTCCTTCAATTTCCAGGTCGAGTGGGATGCTTTGAATCCGATAGTAAACGGCATGAGCGTCCACGAGAATGCCAGAGGCGAAGTTTGGAACCCAAGGGTGCAGGACGAATGGCGATTTTGAGGTTATCATCGGCGGACGATCCGAGCGAGAAATTCCTCGCGCGCCTCCGCGCGAGCCTTGTTCCAAGCTGACATGAGCGCGTCGACTTGCTTTTTCAGAGCGTCTGCCGCGCTCACAGGCGTGCTTGCCTTCGCCTGTGCGGCGGTGATAGCCAGCGAGCTTCCGGATGTTCAATGCCCGCGCAGAGGAGTCGCCGAAAAGAAATTCGAGCGACATCGCCAGAGCCGACGCCGGCTTCGCCGATCCTATCTATAATTTTTACCTACAATTTTTCAATTCTTCGACACGGCTTAGCCTTGTCGAAAGCTCCGAGCGGAGGCATGCTGGCGTTCGAAACGGCGGCCATGGGTCAAATGCCGGGGTAAAAAAAGGCAGGAGCACGCGAAGGCCGACTTCGATTCGAGAGCCCAAAGCTGTCGGAAGACCCATGGAACCAAACAAGATCACACTTGAACAGCGCCGCGAATTTAGCGAGGTCGTCGGCCTGTTCGACTCGATGGACAACCTGCAGTCCGCCATTGACGATCTGCTCACCCACGGATTCGACCGCTCGGAAATTAGCCTGCTCGCCGAAGATGCGACGGCGCGCGAAAAGGTTGGCGCGAAACGCTCGGTCGAGATCGA
>JALHNR010000127.1:0-5465 GCA_022843525.1 Methylocystis sp.
TCGAGCAGGGCGGGATGAATCTCGCCCGGGGAATGCAGAATTTCATCGAGGACTGCGAGCGTGTCGTAACGGAGAAGAAGCCCCTCGGCGCCGAGCAGTTCGAGGTCGGGCGCAACATTGCCGTGACGCCCGGCAAGGTGATATTCCACAATCGATTGATCGAACTAATCCAATATGCGCCCACGACCGACAAGACGCGGCCGGAGCCTGTCCTCGTCGTCCCGGCCTGGATCATGAAATATTACATTCTCGATCTCTCGCCGCAGAATTCGCTAGTGAGATATCTGACGAACCAGGGCTTCACGGTCTTCATGATCTCCTGGAAGAATCCCGACCCGAACGATCGCGACCTCGGCATGGACGACTATCGCAAGCTCGGCGTCATGGCCGCGCTGGACGCGGTCAGTGCGGTCGTCCCGGAAAGCAAGGTCCATGCGGTCGGCTATTGCCTCGGCGGCACGCTGTTGTCCATCGCCGTCGCCGCCATGGCGCGGGACGGCGACGACCGTCTCAAGTCGATGACGCTATTCGCCGCCCAGACCGACTTCACCGAAGTCGGCGAGCTGATGCTCTTCATCAACGAGAGCCAACTCGCATTCCTCGAGGACATGATGTGGGAGCAAGGCTTTCTCGACGCCAAGCAAATGGCCGGCGCCTTCCAGATGCTGCGCTCCAACGATCTGATCTGGTCGCGGGTCGTTCACGACTATCTGATGGGCGAGCGCAAGCCGATGAGCGATCTGATGTCCTGGAACGCGGACGCGACCCGCATGCCCTATCGCATGCATTCGGAATATCTGCGCCATCTCTTCCTCGACAATGATCTCGCCGAAGGTCGCTGCATGGTCGACGGAAGGCCAATCGCTCTCACCGACATTCGCGTCCCGATCTTTTCGGTCGGAACGGCTCGCGACCATGTCGCGCCATGGCGCTCGGTGTTCAAGATTCACCTCTTGACCGACACGGAAGTGACTTTTCTTTTGACGACCGGCGGTCATAATGCGGGCATCGTTTCCGAACCGCGACGCGCGGGGAGAAGTTTCCAGACGATGACCAAGGCGCACCACGAACCATACTCGGACCCAGACGCGTGGACGATCGCGGCGCCAAGAAAGGAAGGCTCCTGGTGGCCTGAATGGATCGCCTGGCTCGACGCGCGTTCAGGCAAGCCCGTCGCGCCGCCTGCGTTCGGCGTCGCTGAAAAAGGCTATCCGCCGCTCGCCGACGCGCCAGGTCTTTATGTCTTGCAGGAATAGTTCCGTGTCCGACATCAACGGGCTTCTAGCCGGCAAGGTTGGTCTTGTCGTGGGCGTTGCTAACGATCAATCGATCGCGACGGGCTGCGCGCGCGCCTTCCACGCAGCCGGCGCGGAACTCGCTGTGACCTATCTCAATGAGAAAGCCAAGTCGTATGTCGAGCCTGTCGCGAGCGCAGTCGAAGCATCGATTTTTATGTCGCTCGATGTGGAGACCGACGGAGCGCTCGAAACCGTGTTTGGAGAAATCAAGAGCAAGTGGGGTCGCCTCGACTTCCTTTTGCATTCGGTCGCCTATTGTCCGAAGCAAGATTTGCATGGGCGTGTAATCGACTGTTCGCGCGACGGCTTTGCCCGGGCAATGGATGTTTCGGCGCACTCCTTCATACGCATGGCGAAACTCGCCGAACCTTTAATGGCCAGCGGCGGCAGCCTGTTGACCGTCAGCTACTACGGGGCCGAGAAGGTCATTGATCACTACAATATTATGGGCCCGGTCAAAGCCGCTCTCGAAGGCGCTGTGCGGTATCTTGCCGCGGAGCTCGGACCACAAGGCATTCGTGTAAATGCGCTTTCTCCCGGCCCTCTCAAAACACGGGCGGCGACAGGCATTAAACATTTCGACAGCCTGATTGATGAGGCCCGCGCGCGAGCGCCCCGACGCCAGCTCGTGACCATCGAAGATGTCGGCGCATACGCAACATGGCTCGCGAGCGATTTCTCCAAAAACGTCACTGGCAACATCGCCTATGTGGACGGCGGCTATCACGTCATGTCTTGACGGCTCTACATTAATGTCGATGTCAAATCATGGAACGCTCAAAGAAGCTGGACAGGCTATGAACGGTTGTGCCGCATCAAATCAGGGCGTCTTCAACTCTTCGCGTTCCCATGTCGAGAAAATATCGGCGATGCGCGGTCCAATTGCGGGAAGACGGGGCGTTTCCCGTCGGCTTTCCTGTAGGCGGCGAAGCGAGCGATGCAATGGGCGATCATATCCTCACCATTAACGCCGGATCGTCTTCCGTCAAATTCGCCTTGTTCTCCGTTGAAGAGGGCGCAGAGCTCCTTGTCGCCTCGGGGCAGGCGGACGGTTTAGGCGCGGCGCCACGATTTCGTACGCGTATCGCGGGCGGTGAGGACAGCGAAGACGCGCTAAACGCATCAAATCATGATGAGGCTTTTCGCGTCATCATGAACTGGATCGTCACGACATTTGCTGACGCAATTGTCGTGGCGGTGGGGCATCGGGTCGTCCACGGCGGCTTGAATTTCGCCGCGCCAGCGATCATCGAAGAAGAAACTGTTTCCCAATTGCGGAGCCTTGTTCCGCTAGCGCCGTTGCACCAGCCCCACAATCTTGCGGGAATAGAAGCGGCGCTGCTCGCCTTTCCTGGCGTCCCACAAATCGCGTGTTTTGACACGGCTTTTCATCGCGGCCACGCCTTTGTCGACGACGCTTACGCGCTTCCGCGCGACTATTTCGATCGTGGATTGCGTCGCTTCGGTTTTCATGGCCTCTCATACGAATCTATCGCCTGCCAGATGAGCAGCATTGATCAATCGCGCGCGAAGGGGCGCGTGATTGTCGCGCATCTGGGCAATGGAGCATCGGCGTGTGCCATGAAATACGGTCGCTCGGTCGCTTCGACGATGGGTTTTTCAGCGCTTGAGGGCCTGCCAATGGGCACGCGCTGCGGACAAATCGATCCAGGACTGGTTCTTTATCTGATCGAACACGAGGGGATGTCCGTCGCCGAGCTGACGCGCCTTCTTTATGAACAATCGGGACTAAAGGGCCTATCCGGCGTTTCTTCCGATATGCGCGCGCTCGAGGCTTCACGCGCGCCGCAAGCGCAAAACGCGATTGACTATTTTGTTCATCGCCTTCGCATGGAAATAGGCGCGCTTGCTGCGACACTTTCGGGGATTGACGCACTTGTCTTCACAGGCGGCATCGGCGAGAACTCTGTTCGCGTGCGCGCAGCGGCTCTCGCCGGCATGGATTGGTTGGGCTTAACTCTAAATCACGCCGCCAACATTCGTGGCGAGATGATGATATCCGACGCCAAGTCCGCCGCGGCGGTTTACGTGCTTCGGACGGACGAAGAAGCGGTTATCGCTCGACAAGTGATTGAAACCGCCGGGATACGACAGGGTTCTCGGAACCCCCCCTTTGACGGGGAGGATTTGACGCGAGCTGCGCGTTGAACAACGAAGCGACGGATTAAGCGAGTTAGATCGCCGAAATGAGAAGCGGCGAATGTGACGCCGCTTCATGATTCAAACAAGCGACGCGAAAAGGAACTGAAGCATGGAACAGGACATGCATTTTATCGAGAACAGAACGTTTGATGAGATCAAAGTCGGCGACAGCGCCGAGATTACCCGTACGCTGCAGCGTCAGGATATTGAGCTGTTCGCAATTATGTCAGGAGACGTGAACCCAGCTCATTTAGACGATGAATATGCAAAGTCTGATCCTTTCCGCAAGGTCATCGCTCACGGCATGTGGGGCGGGGCTCTGATTTCGGCCGTGCTCGGCACGGAATTGCCGGGCCCGGGAACGATTTACCTAAATCAGTCGCTCAAGTTCCTGCGGCCGGTCGGCGTCGGCGATACGGTCGTCGTTCGAGTCAACGTTCGGGAGAAAATAAGCGACAACAATCGGGTTATCCTCGACTGTGAGTGCGTCAATCATTCAGGCGAGATCGTGATAACCGGCGAAGCGGAGGTAATCGCGCCGGTTGAGAAGGTTCGGCGGCCGCGGACCTTGTTGCCCATCGTGCATTTACATGAACGCGGCGCCCGCCATCGTCAGCTGATCGAATCCGCTAGCAAACTCGAACCAATTCGCACAGCCGTCGTGCACCCTTGCGACGCGGTGTCATTGGCGGGCGCGCTCGATGCGGCGTATGAGCGCTTAATCACGCCGATCCTCGTTGGTCCAAAATCCAAGATTCTCAAAGCTGCCGCCGCGGTGGGACGCAGCTTGGACAACGTTACGATCGTCGATACGCCCCACAGCCACGCCGCAGCGGAACGCGCGGTGTTGCTCGCTCGAGAAGCAAAGGTCGACGCCCTCATGAAGGGCGCGCTCCACACTGACGAGCTGATGGCGGCGATCATCGACAAGGCGAGCGGCCTGAGAACAGAGCGGCGAATGAGTCACGTATTCGTGCTGGACGCGCCCCACTATCCCAAACCATTGTTCATTACCGATGCGGCCATAAACATAGCGCCGGACCTTGAGGTCAAAAGGGACATAATACAGAACGCGATCGACCTTGCCAAAGCTCTCGGCGTTCAGATTCCCAAGGTAGCGATCCTGTCGGCTGTCGAGACGATCAATCCGAAAATTCCCTCGACCGTGGACGCCGCGACGCTTTGCAAGATGACAGAGCGGGGGCAGATTGTTGGCGGTCTTCTCGACGGGCCTCTCGCCTTCGATAACGCCATCTCCAAGGAGGCTGCGCATACCAAGGGAATCTCCTCGCCTGTTGCGGGCGACGCGGATATCTTGGTCGCGCCGGACCTTGAAGCAGGAAATATGCTGGCGAAGCAGCTAATTTACCTTGCAGGAGCGGATGCGGCCGGCATTGTACTGGGAGCTCGAGTTCCAGTAGTGCTTACAAGCCGCGCTGACGGGGTGTTGGCGCGGCTTGCATCCTGTGCGCTCGCCCAGCTTCTTGTGAGACGCGCCGCGCCCCGCTCATAACGAACAAGACGCGTTTACGTTGTTTCAAACGCTTGCCCCATCATCAGGAGCAGTTGCCGTAGTATAACACCTTTTCCATGGTTGGCTCTCTCGCCGCTCTTGGCCGAAACATTGTTATCGCGTTAAGTCGAGGAGCCAATGCTTGCGGCGTCGACGGATGGCCACTTCTTCGACCAAAAGCGGCCGACCGCCTCCAAAAGCTCTTGGTTGTCGGCCCGAAGACGCTTCGCGTCGTCAGTCGTCATTTTCGTGCGCTTATCGACATAATCCTGAAAGACCGAGGCTGTTTCAGAGATCGAGCGAACCGCAGAAAACTTGTTCATATATTCGGACGCAAGATCGGCTTCTGACCGCATACGTTCAACTAACATCTGGTTTCTTGACTCGAGCCCTTTGAGCACGTCTGTCTGGAATTCAACGATGTCGTCCAAGGTATTTTTTCCCAATGCCGGAAAACTTGGAAGATGCAGGTTGAAGGACGATGTTTCTTG